>CALFBG010000027.1 GCA_937951685.1 uncultured Saprospiraceae bacterium
TTTTGTTCAAACCTGCCTCTGCCGGCAGGCAGGTTGAAGCTCTTTTAGGAGTTCGTAGCAGCGCTACGGAGGATGAAAAAGCTGAAAAGTTGGACAAAAAGATCAATTCGTAAACATTTTTGGAGTTTTTAAACAACTTCAAAATAAAGATAAGGATGAAAAGGCTAAGTATTACGGAATATTGAAGGTTTTACCCGCTTTCAGCAGTTGCTCATACTTGGAATTATCAAAAGCGTAAAGCTTAGCGGGACGGTGCGTAACGCCTTTTTGGATTTCGGGAAGTTCTACAAGCACATCGTGACTTCGGAGTTTTCGTCTGAAATTACGCCGATCGACTTCGATCTTGAGGACGACTTCGTATAAGTTTTGTAGCTGACGGAGGGAGAATTTTTTAGGTAACATCGAAAAACCAACGGGGCGTTCTTGCAAACCTTTTTTCAGCCGTTCGTAACAGGTATTGAGAATTTCGTTGTGATCAAAAGCTAATTCACGAATATCTTGGATGGAATGCCAGCGCGCTTCTAAATCGAGCTTTTCCACATTTAAACTATAATCCTTAATTCTAATCAAAGAATAATAAGCAATCGTTACTACTCGCCCTCTAGGATGTCGATCTGGTCTGCCAAAGGTTTCAACCTGCTCTAAGTAAACATTTTCTAAGCCGGTTCTTTTATTGAGAATTCTTACGGCGGCATCATTTAAATCTTCTTGTGGTAAAACCAAATCCCCTAATAAAGACCATTGATCTCTATATTCTTGCGTTTCACTACGAATCAAGAGAATTTTCAAATCTTTGTCTTCATCATCATACCCAAAGACGACACAGTCAACGGAAAGCGCGACACTAAAATTCTTTAAATCTCTATAACCTTTAATTTCTTTTTTTGCTGACATGTTCAACGTGCTTAATTCGAGCGCTAAAAATCTTCTTTTTTTTGGGGAATTACAAATCTCGCTCAAGTTCTTTTGAGAGAATGCCGCGATGACGTAAAGATAATTGGAAAAAAGCCGCTGCGGGTGGCATTTTCTGATTTTTGTATCCACAAAAGCAGTCCTGAGCGGATAATGGATTATTTGGAACAGACTGATTTTTAAGGCGTACGGCATTTTTTTAACAAATTTTGCTTTAAAAATACTTACGCACTGTTCTTTTTGCCCAAAAGTCAGTTTTTCTTTCTAAAGTAGTATTCGGAGACTAGGATCGTCTATCCATTGGAGCAAAACAACTAGTTAATTGTTAACTGCTTTAATACTTAGCATAACTTCTAAGGATAAATTTATAAAAAAAGCTTTGTGTCATTGTGACACAATAGAAAAAAAATGTATTTTTGCTTAATCGCGGAATGGATACCAATATTTTGCCGCTTTACTCGATAGTAAAATCACTCAGTGGAGTTGTTTTAAAATAAATCTAAAACTTGCCTGCTCGGTAAGTTTCGTCGCTAATCTTATTTTAAAGTGCTTCGTCATCAAATAATTTTATTTTGCAAAATACAATAGAACTTAAAGCCTGCATTTTTGACTTAGATGGAGTCATTGTCGATACGGCTAAATATCATTACGCTGCTTGGCGCAGAATGGCAAATGAATTGGGCTTCGATTTTAGTCTTGCTCAGAATGAAGAATTGAAAGGAGTCAGCCGTATGCAATCTTTAGAACTCATTTTAGGTATTGGCGGCGTCCAAAAAACGGAGGAAGAGAAACTAGCCCTAACGCATCAAAAGAATGAATGGTATCTGGAATCTATTAGAGAAATGGGGCAAGAAGAAATTTTACCCGGCGTCTTAGATTTTTTAGATTTTCTCAAAAGCAAAGGTATACGAATTGCTTTGGGCTCCGCAAGTAAAAATGCAGTACTGATTTTAGAGAAATTAGCTTTGATGCCTTATTTTGAAGCGATTATTGACGGTACCAAAACCAAAAATGCCAAACCGCATCCAGAAGTATTTCTCAAAGCCGCCACCGCATTAAACATTCTACCAAAGCATTGCATCGTTTTTGAAGACGCGCCCAAAGGCGTACAAGCGGCACTCGCAGGAGAAATGTACTGCATTGGCGTTGGTGCGGAAGCGGATCTAGGCGCCGCCCATCAAGTTATTGCAGGCTTTGAAGGTTTAAAAGAAGAAAAAATATTTCAACAATTATAAATACAAAGTTGATAATTCATGAAGCAGTATATCACGCACCACGAATGGAAAGTTATAGAAGATGGCTTTTATCCAGCCTTTAATAAAATTACAGAAAGTATTTGTAGTCTTGGCAATGGATATATGGGGCATCGAGGCAACTTCGAGGAAGCTTATTCTGGCGAAAGCTTACAAGGAAATTACCTAGCCGGTATTTACTATCCGGATAAAACAAGAGTAGGCTGGTGGAAAAATGGCTATCCAGAGTATTTTGCTAAAGTGCTAAATGCGGTAAATTGGATTGGTCTTGATCTTACCATCAACGGAGTCGTGCTCGACTTGGCGCAGTTAGAGGTAATCGAGTTTAACCGAACCTTGGATATGCAACGAGGTTGCTTAGAACGAACCGCTTTGGTGAAAATGTCGGCGGGGACGATTCGAATTCATTCGCAACGTTTTTGTAGTATCGTCCGAAGAGAATTAGGGGCAATTAAATATACTGTTACGCCAGTCGATTTTGATGCGACGATTGAATTAGGCGTTTATCTCGACTTTGACGTGCGGAACGAAGATTCGAATTATGACGAAAAATTCTGGAATCCAATTTCAGAACACATCGACGGAAAAACAGGGGCAGTCGTTGCAGAAACCAAAAAAACGGCTTTCCAAGTGGCAGCTGCCATGCATTTTGAAGTGTATCGCAACGCTGATTTGCTTTCGCTAGATATTGAGTCGGTACAACGTAGCAAATACGTTGCGGGACAAACGACCATTACCGCAAAAGCGGGCGAGTCGATTAGTATTTGTAAGTACGCGGGCATCATGACGAGTGAAAATCATGACAAAGCGAATTTGCAAGCTAGTAGTTTGGCTTTCGTTAGCGAAATGAGTAGCCTCGGCTTCGATCAATTATTGGCGGCACATACGCAAAAATGGTCAGAAAAATGGGAAGAAAGTGACATCCGAATTGAAGGAGACGTGGCGGGACAACAAGGGATTCGTTTCTGTATTTTTCAATTGAATCAAACTTATACGGGGGAAGATGAACGACTGAATATCGGTCCAAAAGGGTTTACCGGAGAAAAATATGGAGGAAGTACCTATTGGGATACCGAAGCATATTGTGTGCCCTTTTACCTTGCTACCGCCGATTCGAGTATCGCTCGAAATTTACTCATCTATCGCCATCGCCACTTAGAAAAAGCAATTGAGAATGCGGCGAAGTTAGGATTTACCGACGGCGCGGCTTTGTATCCGATGGTGACGATGAATGGGGAAGAATGCCACAACGAATGGGAAATTACCTTTGAAGAAATTCACCGTAACGGTGCCATCGCATATGCTATTTTCGACTACATTAATTATACGGGCGATCAAGCTTATTTGATTGACTATGGTTTAGAAGTTTTAGTTGGAATTGCTCGATTCTGGAGTCAGCGCGTTAATTACTCCGAAGCCAAAGGAAAGTACGTGATGCTCGGCGTGACAGGCCCCAACGAATACGAAAACAATGTTAATAATAATTGGTATACGAATTACATTGCTACTTGGTGCATGAGTTACACCCTAGAAGCAATCACCTACGTAAAAAAACAAGCTCCGGAGACGTATCAAAAACTCGCCGCGAAAATCAACTTTAAAGAAGCAAAAGAAACAAGTCATTGGCAAGAGATCATTGATCAAATGTATTATCCTACCGACGAAGAACGTGGGATTTTTCTACAGCAAGATGGATTTTTAGATAAAACTTTAGAGGAGGTTACGGCTTTGGGAGAAAATGATCGACCAATTTGTCAAAACTGGTCATGGGATCGTATCCTCCGATCTTGTTACATTAAGCAAGCTGACGTTCTACAAGGATTATACTTTTTTGAACCCGAATTTGATCTAGATACCATTCGTAGAAATTTTCATTTTTATGAACCAATGACGACGCATGAATCGTCTCTTTCTCCTTGCGTACATTCAATTTTGGCAGCGAAGATTGGCGATCACGATTTGGCTTACGAAATGTACTTGCGTACCGCTCGCTTAGATTTGGATGATTATAATAATGATACTGAAGATGGCTTGCACATCACGAGTATGGGGGGAACTTGGATGTCGTTCGTCAAAGGATTCTCTGGGATGAGAGTAGTAGCCGGGCAACTTTCGTTTCAACCTTTTTTACCAGAAAGTTGGAAAGGGTATAGCTTTAAAATAAGATTTAGAAATGCCTTATTAAAAGTGTCGGTTACCACGGATAATGTTCATATCAAAAATGAATCGGAGGCTGCGATTACAGTATTGGTAGGCGGAGAACCACTTGCTATTGCTGCTCAACAAAAGGTAGAAATGGCAATGACGCAAAAGATTTAAAAGGTGCGGAGTAAGCTAGTTTATACCGCTCAGGAAAAATAAAAGCAAGTAGTCAGTATTTGGGTAAAGCTTGATCGCCGGATCCAAATACTGGCATTTCTAACCAAGTTAAACCAAATCCTACATATGACTCAAGGTCTATCTTACCGCGCACAATGTATTGCCCTACTTTGTTGTTTATTTCTGGGATTCGCTTGCAAAAAAGACGCTCCTGTGCGTGCAAGTTTAGACCGAACGGCAGCTACTGCAATTACAGGCGTTGCTACGCCAATTCAACTCAACGAAGGAACAACTGAAATTGTCTTAGCCGATTATTTCAGAAAGCCGCAAGCGATTGATTCTATTAACATTGTTGGAAAAGGACTTACTGCCGTTTTAGCAGATAATAAAGAAACTGTAAAGCTAACCGCAACGGGCGCAGAAGCGTATTTGACCAACTTAACCTTCTACGCAAAAGGAGTCGCCTACGATATCCTTGCTAAGAAATCTTTACGCCAAAAAGCAGTGCTGACTTATGACGTTCCGGCGGGAAAAAAGGTGACAAAAGTACAAATCGTTGGAGATTTAAATAACTGGAATCCAGCAACGACACCAATGACAAAAGAAGGGAATCGTTGGATCGCTAATTTGTCCTTGAATCCAGGACGCTATCCTTACAAATTTGTCGTAGACGACGTTTGGGTCAATGATCCTGCTAATCAAGATTCTATTGGAAATGGAATGGGAGGATTTAATTCTTTGCTCATCGTGGAGAAACCCAATTTAGCCAACTTAGCTTTCTTGCATACCAAATCTGCCGATAATGGCGTGGTGAAAATAGGATTTACCAATCAGCCTCAAGGCGTGCTCGCTTATTACCAAAATCATTTATTGGAAACGAAACACACCGACAACGAGCTCGAAATTATTATTCCCGAATTAAAAAATGCACCAGAACGCAGCTACTTACGCGTTTACGCTTATAACGATAAAGGTTTATCCAACGACTTAAAAATTCCTTTGAGCAAAGGGAAAGTGTTGCGCTCCACGCAAGCACTGAACCGGATGGATACCGAAGCCATGATTATGTACTTTGCCTTAGTAGATCGTTTTAATAATGGTGATACTCAGAATGACGATCCCGTAAAAGATAAGCGTTTACTGCCGATTCAAAACTATATGGGCGGAGATATCAAAGGGATTACCAATAAAATTAAAGATGGTTATTTCAAAAAATTAGGAGTGAATACGATCTGGCTTTCGCCGATTACACAAAATCCTTATGATGCTTATCAAGAGTATCCTGCACCGCAACGTTGGTATTCTGGCTATCATGGCTATTGGCCGATTTCTTCTTCGAAGATTGATTACCGTTTTGGTAAAGACGAAGATCTATTTGAGCTGGTGAAAGTAGCACACGATAATGAAATGAATGTGTTGCTGGATTTTATCTGTAACCATGTCCACGAAGAACATCCTATTTATAAAAAACACCCTGAATGGGCAACGGAATTAGACTTACCAAATGGCAAAAAAAATATTCGAATTTGGGATGAAGAGCGTTTGACGACTTGGTTTGATACGTTTTTACCGAGTCTTGATTTATCGAACCCCGAAGTAATTAAAACGCAAGCAGATTCGGCTTTCTTTTGGATCAAAAAATTTGGCTTAGACGGCTATCGACACGATGCGACCAAACACGTTCCAGAAGCATTTTGGCGCCATCTAACTAAAAAAATTAAAGAAGAAATTATTGTTGGAGAAGGTCGTCCAGTTTATCAAATTGGAGAAACTTTTGGTAGCAATGAATTGATTGCGAGTTACATCAACTCCGGACAAATGGATGCTCAATTTGATTTCAATCTGCATTTTACGGCAAGAGATGTTTTTGCTAAAGATGGTGAATCGTTGGTGAATATCGCCAATTCCATGCGCGAGAGTTTCGATTATTTCGGTTACCACGCCACGATGGGAAACATTACGGGAAATCACGATTTACCTCGCTTTATGGGATTGGCCAGTGGTGCCGTTGCGTTCGATGAGGATCAAAAAGAAGCGGGATACCAAAGAGATATTCAAGTAAAAGATAAACGCGCGTACCAAAAATTAGCCAACATGAATGCTTTTCTCATGAGTGTGCCGGGTATTCCCGTGATTTACTACGGAGATGAAATGGGAATGGTTGGCGCCGGAGATCCAGATAATCGCCGCATGATGCGTTTTGAAAATTGGTCTGCTGAAGAAAAAGCGCTACAGGAAAAAACAACTGCACTCATCAATGCTAGAAAAAATAGTTTGGCTTTGTTGTACGGGGATACCTATATGTTGCAGACCACACCGGAAGTATTGGTATACGCCCGCGTTTACTTTGACGAAGTAGTGATTATTGCGTTCAACCAAGGGGCAGAAAAAGAGATTACCGTAACGCTTCCAAAATTCCTACAAGCTAATTATCAGACTAGTTTTGGAAATGGAACGCTCCGTGCAGCTACTGCAACGCTCCAGTTTAGCTTGCCGCAAAATAGTTTTGAGTACTTTACAAAAAAATAAGCGCTTATTTGATTGGCTTACGCGTTCCGTTCAACCATCATTTAAAATATCAAAAAAATAATAATGAAAAAATATTGTCTCCCCTTATTACTAGTATTACTTTTCGCAGCCTGTGATGCGACGACTGAAACGAATCAAAAGACAGCAGCGACTACCATGAAAAAATATGAACCTGTTGCACTTGGTGTACTTCCAGATTGGGCTAAAAATGCAAACATCTACGAAGTAAATCTTAGACAATATACGGAAGAAGGAAATATTGCCGCGTTCAGAAAACAATTGCCACGACTCAAAAAAATGGGCGTTGATATTTTATGGTTTATGCCCATTTTCCCGATTGGAGAATTGAAGCGGAAAGGAACCTTAGGTTCTTATTATTCCGTTAAAGATTTCAAAGCGCTTAATCCTTATCATGGCACCATCGAAGCATTCAAATCAATGGTCGATGAGATTCATGCTATGGATATGAAAATTATTTTAGATTTGGTGCCAAATCATAGTTCTTGGGACAATGCTTGGATTACCGAACATCCCGAATGGTATACTCATGACAACGATACCATTACTCATCCTTTAGACCCAAATACGGGAAGTCCTACGGGTTGGACCGACGTAGCAGATTTCAATTATGATAATCCTGAGATGCGCGCGGCGATGATTGACGCACTTATGTATTGGGTAAAAGATATCGACGTAGACGGATACCGTTGTGACGTTGCGGGCTTTGTGCCAAATGATTTTTGGAAACAAGCGATTACGGCATTGAACCAAGAAAAACACGTTTTCATGTTGGCGGAATGGGACAACGAACCAGCCCATTTTGAAAATGGATTTCACATGAATTATTCGTGGGAATTTAAAGAAGTGATCAAAGAAGTAGCGCACGGAAAACAAAATGCGAAAGATGTTTGGACCTTCTACGAAAAGCAAGAAAAGAAATTCCCGGAGCAAGCAATTCATATGTACTTTATTACCAATCACGATGAAAACTCTTGGAATAATTATCCTGCCGTGCTCGGAGAAGCAGAAAACGCGTTAGCTGTTCTAGCTTTTACTTTTGATGGTATGCCTCTAATTTATTCTGGACAAGAATCTGGTTTGCCGGATACCATTTCTTTTTTCCATAAAGATTTATTTGAATGGGGCGATTATAAAAATACGGACTTTTATAGCCAGTTGTTAGCCCTCAAACATCAGCATGCGGCTTTAGCCAACGGCATTTACGGTGGTAAAATGAAGTCAATCGAAGCCGTAACAAACGAGCATATTTTTGCGTTTACGCGGAGCAAAGGAGAAGATCAAGTTACCGTATTTATCAATCTATCGAAGGACAAACAAGCAACTCCGATTGCCACGGAAATTGCTCAAATGGAAACAGCGATGGAAGAAGGCAGCAAATTGGGCGAAACCTTGGAACTAGCACCTTGGGGCTACCTCATCAAAACAACCAAAAAGAAATAAGTTTTCATTCGAGTATCGACGACTATGCGCAGTGCCTAGCAAAGGAAGCTCAGCAATAAGTACTAACAACTAAAAAATCATCGATCAACAAACCACATAAAATCATGAAAAAACCTAAGTTATCGTTTTGGGACATTTGGAATATGAGCTTTGGATTCTTAGGGATTCAATTTGGATTTGCACTGCAAGGCGGTTTTATGTCAAGAATATTTCAATCTTTAGGCGCTGCCAAAGACGATATTCCGTTGTTGTGGATTGCGGCACCCTTGACGGGATTATTAGTACAACCCATCATTGGTTATTTGAGTGATCGGACTTGGCATCCTCGTTTTGGTCGACGACGTCCGTTCTTTTTGATTGGTGCCGTTTTAGCTTCAATTGCGTTATTTGTTGTACCCAATTCTTGGGCCCTTTGGGTTGCTGCGGGAATGCTTTGGGTATTGGATGCTTCTATCAATATTAGTATGGAACCTTTTCGAGCCTTAGTGGCAGATAAGTTACCTGAAGAACAACGCTCTTATGGTTTCGTCGTTCAGACTTTAGTTATTGGTATCGGTACTTGGGTGGCGAGTAACTTGCCCTGGTTTATCACAAATGTTTTAGGTGTTTCCAATACGGCAGTCGAAGGAGAAGGGGCACTAGGGGCAAATGTTACCTACGCATTTTACGTCGGTGGACTAGTTTTTATTGGAAGTATTTTATATACCGTTTTTACCACCAAAGAATATCCCCCAGACGATATGGCGGTTTTCTTAAAAGAAAAAGAGGAGAGCAAAGGTTTTATGAATGGGCTATCTGAAATTTTTGGTAGCATTGCCAGTATGCCAAAGACGATGGTGCAACTCGGGGTGGTGCAGTTCTTTTCTTGGTTTGCCTTTTTTGCCATGTGGAGTATGGCAACGCCGGCAATTACTGAGCATATTTTTAAAGCAGCGTCTCCCGACAAAGCGAGTTATGATCTTAGTCTTCCGGCTCAACAAGCGAGCTATGATGCAGCGGACCTCGCTTATAACAACGCGGCAGATTTAGTGGGAACTTACATGGGAACTTACGGTTTAGTCTCGATGTTAGTTGCGCTAATTTTAGTACTCATTACCAGTAAAGTTGATATTAATCGAAAATTGATTCATAGTGTTTCTTTAGCAATGGGGGGACTAGGTTTTGTGCTCATGTACTATGTGCCAGAACCTTGGATGTTGCACTTTTGCTTTGCGGGAATTGGCGTAGCGTGGGCTAGTATTTTATCAATGCCTTACGCAATGTTAGCGGGATCAATTAATCCTAAAAAGATGGGAATCTACATGGGCATTTTTAATATGTTTATTGTGATTCCTCAAATTATTGCAGCACTAGGCGGTGTTAATCTGTCCTACACTATTCTGGGAGAAGCAACGATTAATACCATGATCTTTGCGGGAATTTCTCTATTCTTGGGAGCTGTTGCAACATTTTTTGTAGAAGAAAAAGAATACGTAGCGTCGTAAAACGCAAATAAAATAAACCTAAGCTTCTTGCTGTAGGAAGAGCAATTAGAAGCGGGGTTGTTTTTGTTTAGTAAGGTTGCTCAAAAGCGAATAAAAGTCATATCATGAAGTTATCTATTTATTTATATTTATTTCTTTTTCCAGTTTTATTATTAGCGCAAGAAGAAGATAAAGGCGCTACCCAGCGTTTACCCGATGGTGTTCAACGTGCTACGCATCAACACTATTCTCCGGAAGGAGGAAAAGTCGATCGCGTTCGAATTTGTCCGCCGAATTGGTGGGTCGGTATGAAACACAATACTTTAGAAGTGATGTTGTACGATCAAGACATCGCTAGTTTAACGGCTAAAATTAATTATCCTGGTGTTCGCTTGGTGGCTACCACGCGCTTAGAGAATCCGAACTACCTATTTATTACGCTAGCCATTAGCAACGAGGCAAAACCTGGAACCTTCAATATCCAGCTTACACAAGATCGTAAAGTAATTAAGCAATATCCGTACAGCCTTTTAGCACGAAAAAAAGACGCACAGCGGATTACCCAATTAGATGCTTCGGATTTAATTTATTTAATTATGCCCGATCGTTTCGCCAACGGTGATGCGAGTAATGATGTCTTTGCAGAAATGCACCAAAAGGAAATTAACCGCGAAAAAATGTTTTTCCGTCACGGTGGTGACTTGCAAGGGATTTTGGATCGATTAGATTATTTGGAAGCCTTGGGCGTCACGGCACTTTGGTTGAATCCGGTATTGGAAAATGATCAACCTTACGAATCTTATCACGGTTACGCAATTACTGATCATTATGCCGTCGACAAAAGATTTGGGGATAATGCTTTATTTGAACGCCTGACGGCAGCATGTCAAAAGCGCGGAATAAAAATGGTGATGGATATTATTCATAACCACGTTGGAGATCAACACTGGTTCATTCAAGATATTCCTAGCGAAGACTGGATTCACCAATTTGATAGTTTTACCAAAACAACTTATCGCGCGCCCACACTGATGGATCCTAATGCTTCGGAATACGATAAGAAATTGATGAGTGATGGTTGGTTTGATCAGCATATGCCAGATTTAAACCAAAAGCATCCTCAGTTGGCAAAATACCTTATCCAAAATAATATCTGGTGGATTGAGTACGCGGGGGTTGACGCGTATCGTATTGATACTTACGCATATCCAGATCAAGATTTTATGGCGACTTGGGCGAAAGCCATACAAACGGAATATCCGCAGGTACATCTCTTTGCAGAAACTTGGGTACACGGCGCTGCGGTACAAGCTCAATTTACGGAAGATAACTTTTTGCGAGGAGACTATAATTCTTACACGCCAGGCGTAACCGATTTTCAATTGTATTACGCAATCAACGAAGCCTTACAGCAAAAGCAAGGCTGGACGAATGGTGCGGCGCGCATCTATTATACCTTAGCAAAAGACTTTTTGTACGAAGATCCGAAGCGGAATGTTGTCTTTTTGGACAATCACGATCTCAGTCGTTTTTATTCCGTGATTGGAGAAAATAAAGCGAAATTCAAATCGGGAATCGCTTTTTTAATGACGACGAGAGGCATCCCAATGTTATACTACGGCACAGAGATTTTGTTGAAAAACTTCACGGATCCCGATGGAAAAGTTCGACAAGATTTCCCCGGCGGTTGGGCTACGGATAAAACGAATAAATTTGTGGAGAGTGGAAGAACAAAAGAAGAACAAGCTATTTTTACTTACGTTAAACGCTTAGCTAATTTTAGAAAAAATAGTAAAGCCTTAACCGAAGGAAAACTCGTGCAATTCGTCCCCGAAAATGGCATTTATGTTTACTTTAGAATTGCCCCAACGGAAACCGTTTTGGTGATTATGAATACACACGACGAGGCGACGACGATTGGTTTAGAGCGCTACCGAGAAGGAATGGGAAATAAGTTGAGTGCTAAAAATGTAATGACGGATGCCGTTGTGAATCTTAAAGATAAACTTTCGTTAGATGCGAACGAAACACTTATTTTAAAATTTTAACGTCAAGTAGGCTACGAAGTAAACGCGTCAGTTCGTCTAGTATCAAACAAGGAGATTATTCCTTTTATTAGGATTGACTTGCTGGATTAAATTGATTTTAGAATTGGATTTAGAGCAGTCTTCAGTATATAAGATTGGACTCGTTATGAAAGGATGATGTACGCTAAGTATGAAAGCATTCCACTCGATAGCATCCTAGACAAACTAAATCTTGACATCACTATAAAGAAACTTTTAAAAAGACTTAGGTTGCTCATTTATTGCTTGCGACTCCGCTGAAAAAGCGTTATCTTGAATATTAAATTTTTGCTTCTATTTTAATACTACTTTGAAGCAACTTCGAAATACAAACGTTCAATCTAGGCATTATATTTGCCCAATTCGAAACGTTCTCACTACTTAAAGATGATATACTATTTAGTGCATGAAAATTGTGCTAAATCATTGCAGCTTAACTTTAATTGGTTAATACTGGAACAAATCCGTTATTTTTATTATCTTTATTGTGTCAAAATGACACATTGTAAAATCAGACCAAATATGCAAACCAAATTTATATCCCTCAGTTTATTATTCTGGAGTTTTTTACTGACCACGGTAAATGCTCAAATTGTCACTCTCGATCCAGTTTTTGCCACGATAGATGATGAAGTTACGATTACCTATGATGCGTCGCAAGGTACGGGACAACTCGTCGGTGTTGATCCTGTTTTTATGCATTCGGGCGTCGTGACGGTTGCGGGAGGAGAAGGCAACTGGCAATACGTGCAAGGCAATTGGGGCGTATATGATGAGCCAGGTTTGATGACAAATATTGGGAATAATTTGTACACCAAAACGATTAAAATTCGAGATTATTATAATGTACCCGCCGGAGAGGAAGTAACGCATTTAGCGTTTGTTTTTCGGAATGAAGATGGAAGTTTAGAAGGCAAAACGGCTGCGGGACAAGATATTTTTATTCCACTTTACGAAGATACCGCAGAATTATTAATGTCAGTTGTTTCTCCTACGGAAGAAGTCGTCATTTCATCAATTGGTTCTACCATTCCAATTAAAGTCAATGTTTCACAAGCTTCTGATATTCAGATTACAGAGGACGGAACGATACTTGCCCAAACGAGTAGTCCCGCCACGGAGTTTGCTTACGATTTAACGGTAACTATGGGTGGACAGCACACGATTTTGCTAACGGCTAATAATGGTGTAGCAACAGTAGTAGACTCTTTTACTTACTTGATTAATCCGACCGTTACAACGGCGGAGGCACCTGCGGGCACTAAGAATGGTTTGAATCGTATTGATGACAATACCGTTCGCTTACAACTTTGGGCACCAGAAAAATCCTACGTTTACGTGATCGGAGATTTTAACGATTGGACGCCTAGCATCGACTATTTTATGAATCGCGGAAGTGATAATGCGACTTGGTGGATAGATATTACAGGACTTGATCCCAACGAAGAATATGCGTATCAATATTTTGTGGATGGTCAATTGCGCATCGGCGATCCTTATTCCGAAAAAGTATTAGATCCTTCTAACGACGACGAAATTACCGAAGCGACTTATCCTAATCTTAAAGCTTATCCATCGGGTAAAACGACGGGAATCGTAACCGCTTTCAAAACACAGCCCGAAGATTTCAACTGGGAAAATGATAATTATAATCGACCTGCAAAGGAAGACTTAGTCATTTACGAATTGTTGATGCGAGACTTTTTGGAAGACGGAAACTATGAAACACTTTTGGATACGCTAGGCTATTTGGAACGTTTAGGAATTAATGCGATTCAATTGATGCCCGTCAATGAATTTGAAGGAAACGACTCTTGGGGATACAACCCTTCTTACCACATGGCATTAGATAAATATTATGGCACTCCGGCAGCATTCAAACGCCTGATCGATGAGTGTCATGCGCGTGGGATGGCGGTTATTTTAGATGTCGTTTACAATCATGCTTTTAGTCAAAGTCCTTTGGCGCAACTTTATTGGGATCCTGCTGCTTTCCGACCGACGGCCAATAATCCTTGGTTGAACGAAGAGGCCAAACATCCTTTCAATGTAGGCTATGACTTTAATCATAATTCTCCCGCCACGAAAGCTTGGCTGGATCAAGTGATGAGCTATTGGTTGGAAGAATATCACGTGGATGGCTTTAGATTTGACTTGTCAAAAGGATTTACACAAAACTTTACCAACGACGTAGGTGCTTGGAGCGACTACGACTTTGCAAGAGTTACTAATCTCAAGCGTATTGCGGATGTACTTTGGGATCTTGATCCAGATTTTTACGTCATTTTAGAGCATTTTGCGGCGGCTAGTGAAGAACGAGATTTGGCTAATTATGGGATGATGTTATGGGGAAATGGAGTGCACGAATACAACGAAGCGTCAATGGGCTGGGGGAGTGATTTGTCCGTGATTGACTACGACGTTTCTTGGAGAGATTTCAACGAACCGAACTTAGTTGGCTACTTAGAAAGTCACGACGAAGAACGCTTGATGTTCAAGAATTTAACTTACGGAAACGAAGAAGGAGATTACAGCGTCAAAGTATTAAATACGGCTTTAGATCGCCAAGAATTAGCAGGAGCATTTTTCTTTACTATGCCTGGTCCGAAGATGTTTTGGCAATTTGCGGAAATGGGCTATGGCTATTCCATCAATCGCTGCGTCGATGGTTCGATCAGTGAAGATTGTCGCCTTTCTCGGAAACCGATTCGCTGGGATTATTTAGCGAATCCCAATCGGGTAGATGTCTATAAAACTTGGAGTGCTTTGATTCATTTAAAAACGGATAATGAGGTTTTTAAAACAACGGATTACAATTATAGTTTGAGTGGAAAATTAAAGCGCATTAACTTAAACGATCCAGCGATGAAAGTGACGGTGATTGGAAATTTTGACGTGGTGTCGGGAAGTATCGATCCTCAATTTCAACAAACGGGTTGGTGGTACGATTATATGACTGGTGATAGTTTGAATGTAACGGATGTCAACCTTCCCATTGCGTTAGCGCCGGGAGAATATCGCGTTTATTTGACAGAACAACAAACACCGCCCGCAGTATCAACGACGGAATTAGTTGGCGTGAATCAATTTGACTTATTCCCAAACCCTTCAACTGGAGACTTAACTATCCAATTGGATTTGGCTACGGCAGAACAATGCGACTTGGCACTTTACGATTTATCGGGAAAAATAGTGCAACAGTTATACCGAGGAAAAACAGATAAATTATACTTGCAAAACGATTTTGAAGCAGCGTTAGCACCGGGGATGTACGTTATTAAGTTGAAAACTTCCCGTGGTGTTCTTACACAGAAATGGATGGTTTACTAGATCGAAATTCACCTAAGCATACAACAGGTCTGGTCCTAAAAAATTAGGACTAACTATTTTTTACGGATAGCAATCAACTATTGTAAAATATTGATAGACAAGGCAATAGTTGATTTTTAAAGAGATTACCTACCAGAATTGATCGCTTACCATGGAAGGCTATACTTCCTTTGCAAATAGGAATGATTTTACGCATTAAAAATCGAAACTTTTATTAAATTTTGTTAATTAATTATTAAGTTTCCGAATATATTTTTATAATTTTGCAATAACATAATGTCAATTTGACACATTAGTATTAATATTTAACATTTTTCACATAAATACAAATTAATAAGATGCATATTAAACTTTTAACTACCCGCTTGAGTGTACTACTTGCCTTGTGTGCACTAATTACAATGTCCTCTTGTAAAAAAGATGATGACGTAACAATTCCTGTTGTTACTGGAATTAACGTTGGAGATGGTTTTTATATGGCTAAGAAAGATGCTGATCCATTAGCGTCAGATCAGTTAGTTGCTGAGACGGTAGAGGATGCAGATTTCGGTTCACAAGAACGTGCTGGATTTTTAGCTAACTACTTGTACTTAACTGCTGGAGACTATAACATGGTACAGATTACTTCGAAAGCAGTAACTGCTACTTTTGGTGGTACGGCAACGACAGTTACGGATACTGGTTCTGGTTGTGATTACAACGATTACACTGTTGTTGATGTAGCTGCTGACGGTGCTGCGGTGACTGTAGCTGCTGGTTTCTACAAAGTGACTTACGATGCTTTAACTTCTGAAATGGTACTTTACAAAATCGAAGCTGGTGGAATTATCGGTTCTGCTACACCAGGTGGATGGGGTTCTGATACACCAATTCCTGGTACGATCAGTGCAACTGGAGGATCTTGGGAAGCGACAGAATTAACTTTAAGAAAAGGAGAATTCAAAATTCGTTTTAACTGCCGTTGGAACTTAGATCGAAGAATTGATCCAGCTGCCGGATTTGCTGCGGCAAATGGTTACCAACTTTTTACCAACTTTGGTGGTTCTGTTACCAACTTAGAAACTGGTAACGATGGTGCTAATATTCCAGTAACTGAAGAAGAAGAAGGTGTTTACACGGTAAAGATTGATTGGTTACCAACTAGTGGTTTCAATGTAACTTTAACTAAAACAGGTGATGTTGCTCCAATTACTTTCGTGCCAGATGAGAACCAATGGGCAGTTATCGGAGATGCTACGAACTCTAACGATGATGACATGGACGGTACTCCTGACGGATGGCAAACAGATACAGACATGAACTACGAAGGTTTTGATGCTGGTACAAATACTTACACTTGGAAGGCTACCAATATCGCTTTAGAAGGAGATAAAGCTTTCAAATTCAGAACGAACGATTCTTGGGATAATAACATTGGATGGGGACAAGTAGAACTAATGGGTGATACTGCTGATTTCTCTGATGATGGTGGAAATATCAAAGTAGCAAATACTGCTTCTTATGATATCATCTTAACAACAAGTGACGATGGTGATAACTATCGAGCTAGTTTTACCAAGTTATAATACCACTAAAGAAAGAAAGATTAGCATTTATTGCTAATCTTTCTTTTTTATTTTGAAGTCATTTTAAAATGACTCTACCAATCTGTTATCGTTCTGTTTATACATACCGTTTTCCTCAGAACAAGGTCTAGCTCAAGCTAGCAAATTCACGATTTTTTTCAAAGAAATATAGTTTTACAGAAATTGGTTTATACCAATTTCAATAATTGCTCTCTAGCATTTTGCTAAATTGCTACTGGGAATTTTCTACGCTGAATGATCTGATAGCTTTGAGCAACCAAGAAAAATCAAATTTTATTCTTAAGTAATCGTACCACATACTACTACAACTTGAGGACCACCATTACTTATTCATGCTTACTAATTAGGTGATATGAAATCTTATAACTTTTACTTTAAATCCATCTTAATATTCAGCTTCCTACTCGTAGCGTTGGTTGTACAAGGACAGTCGATTCTCGTCTCTGGTACAGTAACGGACGCTGCGGACGGTTTTGGTTTACCCGGAGTAAACGTTACCATTAAGAACGCAGAAGTTGCTTCTGGTACAATTACCGAAGTAGATGGTACCTATTCCCTGAAAGTGGAAAAAGGTGCGGTGCTCGAATTCTCTTACACGGGATATTCAAACCAAGAATTTATCATTGAAGAGGAGAAAACGCTAAATGTCGCACTCACCACCGAAGATGCATTGCTCGAAGAAGTAGTCGTAATTGGATACGGTGCGGTACGGAAAGAAGACGTGACCGGTGTAGTCACTAAGGTTGGAGAAGACGAGTTTAACATTGGAGTTATTCCTTCACCAGATAAACTTTTAGTTGGTAAAGTAGCGGGACTACAGATTAGTACGAATGGAGAACCGGGGGGCGCAAGTCTTTTAAAAATACGAGGAGGAACATCCCTAAACGGTTCTGGCGGACAAGCTTTAATCGTAGTGGATGGTGTGCCACTGGATAATGCAGGAAGAGCAACGGGGAGAAATCCATTAAACTTCATCAATGCTGCCGACGTAGAAGATGTAACCATCCTTAAAGATGCTTCTGCGGCTGCGATCTATGGATCTAGAGGTGCTAATGGTGTGATCGTGATTACTACAAAATCAGGAAAAGGTAAATTAAAGGTAAATTATAGTGGCTACTATTCTATCTCTACTTTACGACAACGACCAAATATTTTCACGGCTGATCAATTCAGAAGAGCAATTGATTCAAAAGCGCCGGCTGAATTAGGCCGATTAGGAGCAGCTAATACCGATTGGATTGACGAAGTAACTCAGTTAGCCTCTGGTCAACAACATAATCTTTCTATTTCGGGCGCTTATAAAAAAATTGGATATCACGTTTCCTTCAACCATCTTTTTAATGATGGTGTTTTAAATACGTCTAAAAATACGATTTCTAGAATAGGTGTTAATCTATCCTCTAAATTATTAAATGATAACTTGATCATCAACTTTCGTAATAAAACGAGTTGGAATAAAGATCAGATTGCACCAGGTGTGATGAACGCAGCAATTGCCTTTGACCCAACCCAACCGGTATTAGATGATAATAGTGTTTACGGTGGGTATTTCCAGTGGGGAGATGTTTTGGCAACTTCGAATCCTGTCTCTACACTTGCTTTAACGGACAATCGAAGAAGAGGAACTCGTTCTTTAAATGCACTTGACGTAGAATACAAACTACCCTTTTTAGAAGGCTTATCTTTCAAAACGAACTTAAGTTATGACCTTACGAAAGGAGACCAATATAATTTACGGGATCCATTATTGTTTGATAGTGACAACTTTACGAGAGGCGGTTCTTTATTTACCGAAGACGAAGAAGTTTGGTCTAAACTTTTAGAAACCTATTTTAGTTATAATAAAGAATTACCTGGGATTAAAAGTAAAATCAATGCGACGCTGGGATATTCTTGGCAGGAATTTGATACGAATCGTTTTTGGGAATCCGGAAATAGATTGCAAGCTGCGGATAATGAATTTAACTACATGGCTACGGAAGATTTAGTGGTAGATTCTTTCCTAACGACGAGTCGTCTAATTTCTTTTTTCTCACGAATCAACTATACTTATGATGATAAGTATTTATTAACGGTCTCGCTACGACGGGATGGTTCTTCGCGCTTTGGACCTAGTAACCGTTGGGGATTTTTTCCCGCAGTGGCGCTTGGATGGAGAGTATTGCAAGAAGACTTCGCAAAAGGAGCTTTGTCTAATATTTTTACAGACTTGAAGGTTAGACTAAGTTATGGTATTACTGGAAACCAAGATATTGGTGACTATTTATATGAGACTTTTTACAGTTATGGAACAGGGGATGCGGCTTATCAATTCGGAGATCAATTTGTGCAAACCTTGCGAGGTACAGGCGTAGATCCGGCCATTAAATGGGAAGAAACGTCTTCCATTAACTTCGGAATTGATTTTGGCGTATGGAATAATCGTTTTACAGGATCACTTGATCTTTACCAGAAGAATACGAGAGACTTACTATTTAGTGTAGCGACGGCAGCGTTTACGAACTTGAGTGATCGAGTAACTACAAATATTAGTGAGTTGGAAAATAGAGGGATAGAATTGGCGCTTAGCACTTATGTGATTGACCGTGAAGATTGGGATTGGAAATTAAATTTTAACGCTTCTTATAACCAAAGTTTAATCACGAAACTAGATAATTCTAACTTACCAGAATTTGGTGGTTATGAAACAGGTGGAATTGCAGGTGATATTGGACAAAATATTCAAATCATTAAAGTAGGAGAAAGTGTTGGTTCCTTTAGAGCTTACAAACATATTTTGGATGCGAACGGAAAACCAATTGATGATACTTTCGACCGAGATGGAAATGGACAACTTGAACTAATTGATATGTACGAAGATTTAAATGGTGACGGAATCATTAATGAAAATGATTTGGGAATTGAAAAAAATTCAGTACCGGATTTTATGTTTGGTCTTACGTCTAATCTTTCTTACAAAAATTTTGATTTAGCATTTACCTTGCGAGCACAGCTCGGAAATTATGTCTACAATAACGTTGCATCGAGTACCGGATTTTTTGATCGATTATCTGATCGGGTGCCAAATAACACTTCGGCAACTTCTTTTGAGACCAATTTCAAAACGCGCCAGTTAAAATCAGATTACTACATTGAAGATGCTTCGTTCTTAAGATTAGATAATATTACTTTAGGATATTCTTTAAATGAAATTCCTTACTTACGCAACGTTCGTTTTTATACTACGGTACAAAATATCTTGACCATTACAGGATACTCTGGTGTTGATCCAGAAGCACCTCAGTTTAATAATGGGATTGATAATAATGTATATCCTGCGTCGACTACTTTTCTTTTTGGACTTAATGCTTCATTTTAAAAAAAGATCATCATGAAAAAATTATTATTTATATACCTCGCGATATTTTTATGTAGTACTTCCTGTACGGATTTAGCACTGACGCCTGAAGATGGATTACCCGCTACGGAAGTCTTCAAAGATCCAGATGCTTACCGATCTTATCTTGCTAAATTGTATGCTGCTTATTCCTTGACGGGACAAGATGGTCCTTCTGGAGACGGAGATATTTCTATCGTTAACGATGAAGGTTTTACGAGCTACATCAGAGTATATTGGAAAGCACAAGAATTGACGACGGACGAAGCAGTGATTGCTTGGACGGATGCGGGGATTAGAGACTTGCATGAGCACAGTTGGACGTCAGAAAATCAATTTGTACGAGTACTTTATTATCGTATCGCTTTGATCGTTTCGATTGCTAATGATTTTATTGCACAATCTTCTCCAGAAAAACTGACGGAAAATGGAATCACTGGATCGGATGTTGGAGTAATTAATCGCTACCGAGAAGAAGCCAGATTCTTACGGGCATTGGCGTACTGGCATGCATTAGATTTCTTTAAGAATGTTGCCTTGGTTACCGAAATTAGTGCAGATTTTCCGACACAAAGTTCTCCTTCAGAATTATTTAACTTTATTGATGATGAGTTAAAAGATTTGGAAAATAAACTAGCGGCTCCACGTACCAACGAATATGGTCGTGTGGACCAAGCAGCGCTTTGGATGTTGCAAGCAAAGCTTTACTTAAACGCAGAAGCACAAGTTGGACAAAATAAATATACGGAATGTATCACTGCTTGTAAAAAAGTTATTGATGCAGGTTACTCTCTTGATGCGGAATATCGAACGTTATTCATGACGGAAAATGATCAGTCGAATGAAATTATTTTTGCGCTAAATTCAGATGGGAAAAACTCTCAGAATTGGGGAAGTACCACCTTCTTAGTTCACGGTGCAATCGGAGGAGAAATGGATTCAGATGGAAAAGACTTGATTAACTATGGGATCTCAGGAGGCTGGGACGGTATGCGTGCAACGTCTTCCTTGGTTGAAAAATTTCCTGATGTTACGGGTACAATTGACAGTCGGGCTATCTTTTATACCGATGGACATAATTTAGAGATTGACGATATCGGAACGTTTACGGATGGTTATGCCGTACCAAAGTATTTAAATATTTCGCCAGATGGTGTAGCGGGATCTGATATTACTCACGTAGATACAGATTACCCCATGTTCCGTTTGCCAGATGCATACTTGATGTACGCCGAAGCAGTATTACGTGGTGGTGTCGGTGGAGATATTGGATTAGCCGTAGATTATATTAATATGATTCGAGAGCGTGCTTATGGAAATACAAATGGAAATATTACTGCGGCGGAATTAGATCTAGATTTCATCTTGGATGAAAGAAGCCGAGAATTATATTGGGAAGCTACTCGTCGAATTGATTTAATTCGTTTTGGGCAATACACAGATCAAGGCATTTGGCCTTGGAAAGGAAATGTAAAAGAAGGTAGATTGACAGAAAAATTCCGTGATATTTTTCCGATTCCCGCTTCTGATCTACTCGCAAATCCTAATCTTGAACAAAACCCAGGATATTAATTAACGTACTGTTAGGAATGTATAAATATTTCTAAAAAAAGAATTTGATCTTATGTTTGGTAATGTCGTTTCCTAGTAAGGAAGCGACATTTTCTTTTTAAAGTATTTACGTTAATTTTTTTTTGCACATACTACTTTGTAATATAAATTATCGAACATTTTGAACCTGCCTTTTCTTCCTACTCCGCATCGGCTCCTCGCCTTAATCCTTTTCAAGGATTAGACTCTGGGGCTTCCTTGATTAGTACGAAAATTAAAAGCTCAAAATATTCACAAACTTAAATTACAAAGTAATACACATTAACTAGAGTGTAAAATTTTCAAAACAAGTTCTTTGGTTAGTGTCTTACCAGCAGCTTTCGCCCGTAGAGTTTCGAAAGGAAAACGAAAGCTACATCCGGTTTGCCAATTGCTACAACCATAAGCTGTTTTACCCTTGACAATTTGACCAATGCCACACTTCGGACAAGCTGCTTGTGCGGTTTTAGTTTTTGCTTTGCTCGCAACTTTAGTTTTCGGAGTTGCGGTTGCTTTGGGGACTAAAGTCAATTGGAAGTTATCATCCAATTTTAATTTACCTGCTACTTTTTTTCCGTTTTCTTTAAAACCTTTCAATTGAATCGTTTGCCCAAAGTTTGCCAAGCGTTTGATTTGTAAATCGGGAATCTTTTTTTCTTTAAAACTAAAAGGTAATCGAAAATTACAATCTTCTTTCCATCGACTACAACCGTAAGCACTTTTTCCTTTTAACAATTGACCTTGTTTACACTTCGGACAAGTGAGTTGATCTGTGCTGGCTGCCTTGGTTTTTATTGCTCTTTTAGGAGCAATGTTTCTACTAGCAGTTGCTTTTGCGTTGCTGATTTTACTTCGGTTTTTTGAAAGTCGAACTTGGGTAACTAAATCGTCGATCATGGTTTTCATGTCGCTGATAAACTGTGCGGCACCGTAAGTACCCGATTCAATTTCTCGGAGTTGCTTCTCCCATTGTCCTGTCAATTCCGCTGATTTTAATAATTCATTTTCGATCGTATCGATCAATTGAATGCCCGTGTCGGTTGCGAGAATTAATTTTTTCTTACGCTGAATATACCGTCGTTTAAAAAGGGTCTCAATGATATTCGCCCGCGTAGAAGGTCGACCAATGCCATTTTCTTTCATCAATTCGCGCAGACTTTCATCGTCTACTTTTTTACCCGCGGTTTCCATACCACGGAGTAAAGTTGCCTCCGTATAATGCTTCGGTGGCTGTGTTTGCTTTTCTACCAAACTCGGTTGATGCGGTCCGGATTCGCCTTTTTTGAAAGTAGGTAAAGTTTTCTCTTCTTCTTCCTTTTTTGCCTTTTCGGTCGTATTACTTTTAGCCGGTTTGGGAAATAAAACGCGCCAACCGGGTTCTAAAATTTCTTTTCCAGTTGCTTTGAATTTTACATCTTCTACCGCACCGATGACTGTGGTATTAGAAACAATACAATCAGGGTAAAATGCGGCAATGAAACGACGTGCAATCACATCGTAGACATTTTGATTCTGACCCGTCAGAGATTTTTCAAATCCAGTCGGAATGATGGCGTGGTGATCGGTTACTTTTTTATCATTAAAAACTTTAGCAGATTTTCTAATTTTTTTTCCGAGCAGACTTTGCGTAAAGCTACTGTACTGACTCATTTTTCCGAGGATACCCGGAATCTTAGGATAAACATCGTTAGGTAAATAAGCAGTGTCTACTCTCGGATAGGTAACTACTTTTTGTTCGTAAAGCTGTTGGACAATTTTTAGCGTTTGGTCGGCAGAATAGCCGAAACGTTTGTTGCAGTGTACTTGCAAACTCGTTAGGTCAAATAACCGGGGCGGATATTCTTTACCGCGTTTTTTGGTAAAAGATAAAATGGTAAAATCTTTTCCTGTTACCTGTTCGAGTAAACTTGCGCCATCTTCTTTTTTTAAAAATTTTCCCTTTTCACAATTGAATTGAACGTCCCTATAAATCGTTTGTAATTCCCAGTAAGGATGAGAAACAAATTCTTCAATTTCTTTATGCCGTTTGACCAACATTGCTAACGTTGGCGTTTGTACTCGACCTACCGATAATACTTGCTTATAACCACCAAACTTCAACGTGAACAATCGCGTCGCATTCATTCCTAAAAGCCAGTCTCCAATCGCACGCGAACTTCCTGCGTAATACAAGTTATCGTATTGCTGTGCAGGCTTTAGATTTTGGAAGCCTTCTCGAATAGCTTCCGGTGTCAAAGACGAAATCCAAAGGCGTAGAACTTTTCCTTTATATTTTGCTTGCTGTAATACCCAACGTTGAATCAATTCTCCTTCTTGTCCAGCATCCCCACAATTAATTACCAAACTTGCCGACTTCAAAAGCTTTTTGATAATCCCAAACTGCTTTTTGACTCCCGTATTACTGATGAGTTTAGTCTCAAACTTTTCGGGTAAAATGGGTAAGCTATTCAAATCCCACTTTTTCCAGTGGGCGTGATAATCATCTGGTGTTTTCAAGGTGCAAAAATGACCGAAGGTCCAGGTAACGGCATACCCATTCCCTTCGATGTAGCCATCTTGTCTAGACCTTGCTCCGAGAATATTAGCAATTTCTCGAGCGACACTCGGTTTTTCAGCAATGCACACTTTCATAGGTAAAAAGGTAGTTTAGGAATAAATTCGAAGTTAGTGATTTTTTTAGGGTTCTTAAACAAATTCTGATTTCAGTGCGGCAAAATTATTTGATAAATGTCTTAACCAACTCCTGTCGATCAGATCGCAGCTGGATTGTAGGATTTGAGCTTAGAGTATATTAGAGCATAAAGGTTACCTCCTTAGGATTATTGATAGTAGCAATACTCCAGCTGTAGTTTTAACAATGCAGATAAAAAATACAGATAATTATATTGAAGTTGTTTTAAAATAGATCTTAATACCTACAGCTGAAGCATTGCAATCCAGTACTTCAGCTTTTTCTCGTCACCGCAGCTACGGCTGCATAAATTCTGAACAGCATTTACCGCTTGCGGATGGGATGCAAAAGAGC
>CALFBG010000028.1 GCA_937951685.1 uncultured Saprospiraceae bacterium
TACCATTAGTGAAAAATGATTTTAATTCTAAAGAAATATTTGAGCTAATAAAAGATGACCAGAGCCTTTTTATTGTACTAAAAGATGTATCAGATATGGGAATCAATTATAGCTTAGCGTTTATTTCTAATAATCAATTTGATATCGAACTAAAAGAAAAGCTTGACCCATTAGATTTGAAGGAGTCTTGGTTCTAAAAAGTATTGCAAAAGCCGCTATGACCATTCCCCCCTACTCACAATACAACTTGATATACGTATACGCAATCCCCAAGCCCATATCTCCCGCAATTTGAAAATCTTTTCTGGCTTCTTCCTTTTTCCATTGTTTAGATAAAACGTAGCCGCGCGTCAAATAGGCTTCGCGCATATTTGGATTGAGTTTGATGGCTTTGGTGAGGGCGGCTTCGGCGGTTTTAAACTTTTGTAAATTGAGCGCAGAGCGACCTAAGTTATAATGCGTCAGTGCATTTTTAGGATCAATTTCGATGGACTTCTCATAATTGCGAATCGCTTTGGCAAACTTTGAATCGTTGAAACGGGTATTGCCTTTACACATATGTGCCTCTGCATTCTGAGGGTTAAGATCAAGGACTCGATTGAAATCTTTGATCGCTCCTTTATAATCTTTTTGGGTGTCTTTAATCACCCCTCTTTTCAGATATGCTTTCTCGTAAGTCTTATCTTTTTCAATTGCTTGGGTAAAGGCAGCAGCGGCTTCCTCTAATTTATCTCGTACGTAGTAAATCGAACCTCGTGCATAATCCGCTTTTGCATCTTTCGGGTCGATCTTGCTAATTTCCTCTAAATCTTCGATCGCATCGTCGTAAGCTTTTAAGCTTTGATATAAATTAGCCCGTTGAAAATAAGCTTGCAAATTCTTCGGATCGCGCTTGATAATTGAACTGTAATCTTTAATCGCATTTTTGCGCATTTTCAATTTCTTAAAAGTTCGCGCGCGGGCGAAGTAAGCCGGAAGCAAGTCTGGGTCTTTTTTAATCGCGTCACCATAATATTGTGCCGCTACTTTATAGTTTTTTGCTTTAAAATTTTTGTTCCCCGTGTTGTAAGAAGCTTTAGCCGCTTTTGTTTGCGCCATTGCGGATGGCAAGCCAACTAGCGTCAATACTAGCACAATCAGTAATTTGTACATCTACAAAATTTAGCTGTTAATGAATTAGAATGAATCGTCTTGTTAATACGATAAAAAAAGGGGAAGGGAATTTGTTCAGCGATTTTTGAATCATAATTGAAAAAAGCCTCGCCGAAAGTAACGCATTTATTTTGTTTCCGCGAATATCATTCCAGATTAATTGAGTTTTTGCCGAAAAAAGTCAAATAAGCCGGCTTTGCTCGTTTCTTCGTAGCGAATATTTTTTAAAATTACACCAAATAAGCGTTTTGTCTCAAAAGCATAGGTGAGTTTGGTGATGGGTTTATTATTTTTAAAATACCGCTTGCGCCCCTTTTTGTCGATGACAATTTCGTAAGCATCTTCTTCAAAACGCACTTGTTTGATCGTGCCACGATCGTCGGTCGTGCTCGTAAGTTTTAATCGGCGATCCAGGCTTTTTTTAAAGCGTTCCAAATCGGCGACTTGTTGCTCCTGCGGTGAACTTCGGAAAGCGGCAATCGCTGCCAATCCAGAAGACTGTTGGTACAATTCATCTGCCGTATCTTGCATGCCCGGCTGATCTCGCAAATGCCACATATGCTCTAAGTAAGCCATTTCTGCTTGGTAAGCAATTTCTCGCTGTCGGGCTTTGGCTTTCCGCGCTATTGCCACTTGCGACTTTAGTGCGGGCTGCGTTTTAGCTTTCAATTCCCAACGCTTAACCGCATTTTCTTTTTGCTGAAAACGCAGTTGTTCTTGGTCGGAGATGTGTTTTTGGGATTTGGCTAATTCTACTACCCGATCTCTTCCGGTAAAGGTTTTGGATAAGGCTTGATGTTGTTCGTACAACTGTATCGCGTTTTCGATCCGTCGTTGATAGCGAACGTCGCTGAGTTCTAATTGTCGCAAGGCTAGTTCCTCTGCCCCGAGTGATTTTCCGTCTTGTTGATCTTGTGTCAACGATTTTTGTAAGCGATCTTCCCAGCAATCAATCTGCTGATTGCGTAATTTTAAAGCAGCAATTTCGTATCGTCGTCGATTGGTTTCTGCATTTTTTTGTGCTACCAAAATGGCTTGAGCACTGACGGATTTCTCGGCTGCTTGTCGCCGACGGAATCGCAGTTTTTCTCGATCTAAGCGTTTGAAAGACAAATCTGAAACGATTCTTGCGCGCTGCGCACTTGCTTTAAGCCGTATCGATTCTTGCGCACAATCCTGCCCTTCAGCTGCTTTTGCTTCCTCCTTTTTGAGCAATTCCTCTAAGGCTTTCTTTTTTTGTAATAAATCGTAAATCTCTACTCCAATGCGATGTTCCGATTTCCCTAATGCTCCGGCGGAAATATTGCTTTCGTATGCTATGCGTTCCGAAGGTAAAATGCCTTGCACGTAGAATTTTTGCAAGTCTTTACTCAGATTCATCATGAGTTGACTGAAGTTGAGTTTGTCTTCAATTGCGTCTAGTTCGAAAGTAACATTTTGCTGTCCTGAGCTCGTCGCAAGAATGCGCTTTACGGGAGCGGTATTAAAATCGAGCTCATCTTTTTTCTGTTTTTCGCTTAGTTTGAGTTTAAATTGAAGCTTTTGTTTACTGTCGACAAAAGTATTGAGGCTAACGACTTTAGGATAAGTGCCTTCTTGATAAATAGCAACGAGACATTCTTCGTAGCCCGCTAAGCGAAATTCAAACTTACCGCGCTTTCCTGCTCGAATGAGTTGATGCGTATTTTTCCAATAAACACTCAGGTAAATGGGCGACTCCGCAATCGAAGTGACGACGCCCGTTACGGGAACTTGTGCCGCTAAGCTACAATTCCCTAAAACAAACAGAAAAAATAGAAATATTTTTGCCTTGCGTTCCTTCACCAGAAATTTTTATGTTTACATTTGCAGTATTGAACCCTAGCCGGTCCGCAGCTTAGTCGAGATTCAATCCGCGTCGAAGATATTGTTTTTTACAAGCTTTGGCAAACTAAGCGAAAATACGGCAAACTAGCAAGTTCAACATCAACTTATTTAACAACTTAACTCACTGCAAATGCTCACTGCAATCTCTCCTATTGATGGTCGTTACCAAGCAAAAACTAAAGAATTGTCAGATTATTTCTCCGAATATGCCTTAATCAAATATCGAGTTTTTGTGGAAATCCAATATTTCATTGCGCTTTGCCAATATCCACTGCCTCAATTAGAAGACTTCGATCAAGACAACGTAGAATTACTCAATAATATTTTTGAGAATTTCAATCTGCAAGATGCTTTGCACATCAAAAATATTGAAAAGACAACGAACCACGATGTCAAAGCCGTAGAATATTTTTTAAAAGAAAAATTTGATAAACTTGGGCTTTCCGAATATAAGGAATTCATTCACTTTGGATTGACCTCTCAAGATATTAATAATACCGCCACGCCTTTATTACTCAAGTTAGCCACGGAAGAAGTTTATTTGCCAAACTTCAAACAACTTCGCAAAGAACTAAGCAATTTAGCAACCGAATGGGCAAGTGTTCCGATGCTCGCTAGAACACACGGACAACCCGCTTCGCCGACGCTGCTGGGTAAAGAGATTATGGTTTTTATAGAACGCTTAGATGCACAACTCAAGTTGCTTTTACAAATTCCGTACAAAGCAAAATTCGGTGGCGCCACTGGAAATTTCAATGCCCACGTTGTCGCTTATCCCGAAATCAATTGGAAAGATTTTGGGAATCATTTCGTGACCGAATACCTTGGTTTGGAACGCTTACAGCATACCACACAGATTGAACATTACGATAATATGGCGGCGCTTTTTCACGGTTTATCCCGGATCAATACCATCTGTTTGGACTTCTGTCGCGATATTTGGACCTACGTTTCTATGGATTACTTTAAGCAAAAGGTAGTAGAAGGAGAAGTTGGTTCTTCCGCTATGCCACATAAGGTTAACCCCATTGATTTTGAAAATGCGGAAGGTAATCTCGGAATTGCCAATGCCTTATTTGGGCACCTTGCCGCTAAACTTCCCGTTTCTAGATTACAACGTGATTTGACGGACAGTACTGTACTTCGAAATATTGGTGTACCGTATGCGCATAGCCTCATCGCCATTAAATCAATGCTCAAAGGGATCGGAAAACTGCTACTCAACGAAGCAAAGCTCCAACAAGACTTAGAGCAGAATTGGGCGGTAGTAGCCGAAGCCATTCAAAATATTTTACGCCGAGAAGCTTTTGACAAACCTTACGAAGCCTTGAAGGAATTGACAAGAGGAAAAGCCAGCGTTACCAAAGAAGATATTCATGAATTTATTGACAAATTAAAGATTAATGATTTGGTGAAGGAAGAATTAAAATCCATTTCTCCGCATAATTATGTGGGAATTGTGTAGGTTTTTTCGGGAAATACATCACCATACTTGTAATCATTATTCGAGGTTCAAGATTAAAGAAGAGCTTCTAAGTTTCATGGAAATTTAGAAGCTTTTTTTATGACTTACAGTAAATGCAGTCAACTGCTGAATTTAATCTTCGCTTCGCTTTTCTAGCTTTAGCGATTGGGGAAAGTAATCCCAATGCAAACGCCACAAGACCTAAATACCTAAAAGTAAGTAGATTTACCATTATTTGAATTTTCAAATACGGAAAGCACCAAACAAAGTTGACAAACAACTTGAATCAATTCATATTTTTTTCAAAAAATAACACACTACTTGCTTTGTTTTAATATAATCCGCATTACATCATGTACACAAAAAACCTTTAACTAAGCGTACGCTCATTGAT
>CALFBG010000029.1 GCA_937951685.1 uncultured Saprospiraceae bacterium
CATAAACAGCAATAAAAGCCGTTCCATCAAAACCTGTTCCTCCCGTGTTATCCCGGTAAACTTTCATGATAATAACATACCGTTGTGACCCCGGCACATCTGGCGTATCGCCAATACAACGGTAAGTCATCACCCCACCGATGATGTGTCTGGCTTGCACGGAAAGGGTACAAAAACAGATTAGACAGAAAACAAAGCAGAGATGTCTCATAAGAAATAGGTTGGATCGTTTTTAATTGTCATAGCTATACAACGAAGAGCAAGCTAATAAAAGTAACATTGAAAATACGGCAGACCAGCCGAAGTAAAAGCTAAGGCTTTGATTTTCTACGGATACCGTATCTTAAAACAGCTTAATTGATTAATGCTCCTCCTGAGAAATAGTTTACGCTAGGCTAGAACTATTTCATTTTATTTTAAAATGAATATCAGGTCTTTTCTTCTTATTTAGGAAAGTTTTTCTTTGATAAACGATTGTAAAACAACTCCTAAGATAATGAATTTTATCCTAGTTTACGAAAATAAATTCTTTAAAAGCCGTGTCCCCTACAGATTTAGGAATAGAAGCTTCGTTGTAAGCTCGTTTTAAAGTTTTCTAATTAGTAGATTTAGTTAACATTTAAGGAATTAATGGGAAATTACAAAAATTTAACACTATATATACCAAGCAACGACATAATATGATTTGCTCAAAAGAAGCGATGCGCTAAATTTGTGGATTACTGTCAAAAAACATACCTTTACCGCTTGAATAAAAAATAAATCATTAATAAGCTATGATTATTAAAGAAATTCCTGTGAAAATGTTTTTTACAGGAGTATTAAGAAATTCCTTTGTAGGAGTCTTTTTTTTGCTTGGTACTTTTAGCATTGCACAAGAGCGAGACTATACTCCGATGAACTATCAATCTACGGAGGAAAACTTGATTATTGAGCATTTACAGAAGAACTTAGCCCAAAGTTTAACGCGATTAGCTAATCATTCTCACCGAGAAGAAATTATTCCAATTTACGAACAACGTACGAATACCCTCATCGAAAAAGTCAAGAATAACCATTTCATTTTTGATGTTCCAATTTATGATCAACTACAAGCTATTTTTAAGCAAATCCTTACGAGTAACCCTGAACTAAAAGAGAAGAAACCTTTCCTTTTTATCAGCAGAAATATCTGGCCCAATGCTTATTGTTTGGGGGAAGGAAGTATTGTAATTAATATCGGCTTACTTCGACATCTAGAAAATGAATCCCAAATTGCGTTTGTCCTTTGTCACGAACTAGCTCACTTGGAAGAAGACCACGCTAATCTTTCCATCCATGAACACATTGAAGATTGGAATCAATTATTGGAAAGCGATCAATTCAAACGACTTAAAAAACAAAAATACAATCGCTCTGAGTCTTTCCAACGCTTAGTAAAAAATTTAAACTTTGATCATAAAAGACATAGCAGAACTCATGAGGCCGCCGCTGATGCGCTAGGCATGTCTTTCTTTCTCAATACCAAATACGATCCGAAAGCAGCAATTAGTTGCTTAGAAATCTTAGACCACATTGATGAAGAAAAGCAGCCTGCTTCCATCGCATTGGAAGTCGTTTTTAATACCCCAAATTATCCATTCAAAAAAAAATGGACGAAGCCCAAAAAGCAAGGACTACGTGCGATGAAAAGAGATCAACCAGAAGAAGCCGTTTTGGATTCTCTAAAAACGCACCCAGATTGCCAACGGAGAATTGAATTGCTTTACGAAAAATTTCCAACGATACAACAGGTAAAACAGGAGGATGAAAAGTCAATTTCAAATTACCGCAGCGATGCACCTCAATTTGATTTTGAAATCATTCAAGCTTGTTATGATTTCGATCAACTAGGCTTAAGTTTATACTACAGTTTAAAACTACTTGAACAATATCCTGATCATGTCTACTTACGAGCAATGATTGGTAAAAGCCTCTATTCCATTTACCAAGCAAGCAAGGAACATCGGCTAGACGAGTATTTACCCTTACCTTCGTCTCATCAGACGGTAGCGTATCGAAAGCTACTACGCTTTATCCATAACTTACGACTTGACGAGCTAAAAAAGATCAATTATCACTTTTTGGAAACCAGAAAAGAACAATTTGCAAAAGAAGAAGAATATCTTTTGGCTTTGATCTTAAGTAATTCTGCTATGGAAAATCAAGCAGCGACTAAACGTTATATCGAAGCGTATCAGACACAATTTCCTACGGGAAAATACACGCTCTTAATTTCACTTTTATAAAAATTAATAAACCATTTAATATTACAAAATGAATTTTTCAAAAATTATTTTATTTACGATTTCCTTGTTTTTATTTGCAGGAGGAATCACAGCACAAAACAAGACCAAATCGCTCGAAGGAATCAACTCTATTTTATTAAAAAATATGGGAGCCATTAAAGATAATGAAGAAGTTGTAGGATACTACTTTTTCTATGAAGTTGATAAAATTGATCGTAAGACAAGGGCTTATCGTTTAAAGATTGTAGATAATAACTTGGAAGAGATTTCCAGCAAAAAGATAAAAAGTGGAAAGTATACCTCTTTGATCGATGCAAGGTTTAATGGAAAGCATATCATGCTAAAATTCTACGAAGGAAAGGAAAAAAAGTATAGTTTTAAAACCTACGCGATGGACGGCAAAATGGGAAAGGGTGCCTCTAGAAAATTAGGCAAAAAAACTTATAACCCTCCCCTTTATATGCAATCGAAAAGAGGAGAAAATCACAGTGATGCACTTTTTCCCATTCCGGGGAAAGGGTTTGTAAATTATGCTAGCATCAAAAATAAAAAGCGAGGATACATTATTGATTTTATCGGACAAGATAATCAGTGGAAATACAAATCTTCTAAAACTTCAAAGTTGTTAGAGTTTACTCAATTCATTGCAGCCGACGAAAACATCTTACTTTCTAATTTAATTAAATTTAAAAATGGGTGGGGAAAAGATGGAACTAATTCAATCCTAGCCATTGACATCAATACAGGAGAAAAAGTTTTTGAGAAGGTGCTACATGAAACAAAACCCGTTTCTATCTTGAACGGATTTATTGATCAAAAAAATGATGAAATTGTAATCTTTGGTATTTACTACAAAGAAAAAGCAAAAGTTCACAAAGCAAAAAGTCTAGGTATTTATATTGGTTCCTTTGACTTAAAAGGAAATAAAAAGCAAGATAAATTTCTTTCTTGGGAAAAAGGAGCAAAAAATTTCCTGCAAATTGATAAAAAAGGTAAAATGAAAAGAGGTCGATACCTTGCTTTTCACGATATCGTACGAGCAAGTGATGGAAAAATTATAGTCTTGGGCGAACAATTTAGAAAGCAGGTTGATGGCGGTGCTATTTTAGCGGGTGCACTGGGAGCTAGATCTAGAACTGGTGGACTAAATATGAGTAAACTCATGATCGAAAACTTTGTGGTTTTCCAACTTAACAGTGCCTTAGAAGTAGAAAATCTAAAGGTTTTTGAAAAAGAAAAATCATCAGCTAAAACCTTTGGAATGGGATGGGAAAGTCCTCAACTAATGGCTTACCTCGCCAAAGCTCAAGGCGCTTTTGACTATGCGTTTACTCAAAAAAATGAAGATCGATCCGCAATCAGTTTTGGCTATATTGATTGGGAAAAAAGAAAAGGTGAAAAAGATGGATATACCTTCGGCGCAATCAATTACGTAGATGGTGAATTTACAAAAGATAAACTTCCGTTGAGTGGAAAGGCAACTTCCATTCGTATTCTTCCTGGTCCTATTGGATATGTATTAGTCGCTGAATATTATAAAAAAGATAAAAAGATGGATTTGCGTTTGGAAAAAATTAATTTATAAAATCCTCTACTCAATTCTTATTAAAAAAACCAAGACTCCCATCACTAAGTCTTGGTTTTTTCATTGAAGTTGTTTTAAAATAGATTACCGTATAATAGTATTGGTAAGTAAATTTTCAATAAGAAGGGAGAAGAATAAATCGTAATCAGCAGGAAGAAAGGCATCTTGATGTGAAAAGAGATAAAATTGAAAACTTGGAGTTGTTTTGCGAATCGGCAAAATAGCTCCAAGTCTTCCCAAGTGTGCAGGTCACAGCAAATGTTAAGTCTGTTCTTCCTATTTCCAAAAATAAGTCCTAAGCCTTCTTCTTAATAGCGTTTATTTTTTTAGGAAATGGCATTGTAGATTTAGCTTTTCCGAATCCTACACAAGTGCTTATTCTATAAGCGAATCGCCAAAACCAAAAAATTAGGCGCGTAAAAGTTAGTCCCAAAATCATTGAAGCTAGAAGAAAAGTCATCTGGTTTAAAAGGATTTCCCTTTACGACACGGTATTCATTTTCTTCCTTGGTAATTCTTCCAAAAATCGCAAAGCTCGCTTCCGTTTGTAGACTAATTCGATTATTAATCACATAAGAGAATCCAACTAGTGGAGCAATCCCAACGGTATTGGTTTTGACTTTCAAAATGTTTATGATTCCATTATTGTTATAAGAATCATTTCGTCTGGTGAGAATATCATGTCTCAAATCAGCGCCGTAGTAAACTTCCCAATGTTTCGAGATTTTAGAACTCTTTTCTATCCCAAGACGGTATCTGAAATCATAGTTACTATTCCTGAGTTTCTCAGATTCTAAGCCAACAATATCTCGATTCCGTACTAGACTACGTCCTCCAATTCCAAAGCGAAAACGGGAATTAGTAAAGTGCCGTTTGTAAGTGACCTGATATTGAGCATCATAAGTATTCGAATTCGTATTATTAAAGTCGAGCAGTAATTTGGTCAAGCCAACAATATCAACACCAATTTCATTTTTATGTAAATTGGTCTCCGTGTTTGCATCTTGTGCTTGCATAAAAAAAGGTAATCCTAGGAAAAGAAGTACAATCGCATTCTTAAAAATTTTCATAACATTTTTGTTTTTAAAGATTAAGTAGGTTTACCAAATAAATTGCTGATTTTGACGGAAGGAAATTTTGCTTCAATCGAGGCGAAAAACGCAGGGAACCTAGTGGTTTTCAAGGCTTTTTAACGAAGCGTGAAATAAAATTTACTCGTCATAAATTAGTGAATTTATTAGGTAAACCTACTTAAATCAAAATCCCTGCAATAATTGCGGTTAAAAAGCAAGCGATTGTTCCACCGATCAAAGCCTTAATGCCCATTTCGGTGAGGGTTTTACGTTGATTTGGTGCGATGGCTCCGATGCCACCGATTTGAATTCCAATAGAAGAGAAGTTGGAGAAACCGCACAAGGCGTACGTCGCAATGATAATTGACTTTTTACTTAAATTGACCCCTTCCTGATTTTTTAAAATACCAAGATCAATGTAGGCTACAAATTCGTTGATAACTGTTTTTTTACCCAATAATTGACCGATGTAGGTAATATCTTGGGAAGGTACGCCGAGCAGCCAAGCGATGGGGGCAAAGAGATTTCCAAGGATAAACTCTAGGTTTAAACCTTCGTAACGCGTATTCGCTTGAATGACTTCATTTAAACTAATGGCATCTCCCAAGGTGAATAAAAAGAAATTGACCATGGCAACCAAAGCGATAAAAACGATGAGCATTGCACCGACATTAACGGCCAGCTTAAGGCCATCGACGGTACCCAATGAAATGGCGTCTAGTATATTAGAGCCTAACTTTTCTCTAGGAATTTCTAAGTTCGTATTAATTTTTTCTGGTTCTGCTTCGGGGACAAGAATCTTAGCCGTAACAATTGCAGCAGGAGCGGAGATGATCGAGGCGGTCAGTAAGTGCGTTGCAAATTCTAGCTGTGCGGCGGGATCAGAGCCTCCTAAAAAGCCAACAAAAGCGGCAAAAACACCTCCTGCGATAGTTGCCATTCCGCCCGTCATGAGACACATAATCTCGGAGCGCGTCATATTTTCTAGATAGGGCTTAATAACTAAAGGCGCTTCCGTTTGACCGATAAAAACATTGGCGGCGGCGGCGGTACTTTCTGCACCGGAAAGCCGCATGACTTTACTCATGACCCAAGCAAAACCGTAGATGATTCGTTGTAAAATGCCGAGGTAATAGAGTAGGGCGGATAAGGCCGCAAAAAATAGGATAGTTGGTAAAACTTTGAAGGCAAATACGTAGCCGATCATGAAGTTAGACTTTTGTTCGGCGGCGGGTTTGCTAAAATCGACGGCGACAATCTCGGCTTGATCTGGCCAACTACCGAGTACAAAGCTAGCACCGGCTTCGGTAAACTCAAGAACTAAAACAAAGAAATTGGCAATGTATTCGAAGACCATTCGCACGGGAGGAACTTCTAAAATGGCGATGGCTAATATGATTTGAAGGGCTAAACCTTTGGCCACCAAGGGCCAATCAATTTTTTTACGATTACTGCTGAACAGATAACAAATTCCGATCATCACAACAATCCCTAATGCTCCCCTCATCAGATTGATAAAAAACTCCATAGTAGTTACTTGTTTTTTTGCGCCCATTTGAATCCTAGGAGGATTCAGTGACGGAACTCCTCTCGCCAGTGCGCAGCTTTTTCGTTATGGATAAGGTGGATGATTTTTCGGGAGACCGTTTGCAATTGTTTCAAACAACCTTGTGCTCCGTCGGTAAAATCGCTTTGATTCCTCGCTTATCCTCTCCAAATGTAGTCAATTGATTTGATAATTTTGGAATAGCTTTCTACTTTTCCTGCTGAGAATTCTACCGAATTAATTAAATTTGACCTCTGTTTATAAACTAAGGAACATGAATAAACCATTTATTGTAGGAATTACGGGCGGGAGCGGCTCTGGGAAAACTAGCTTTATTCGATCATTAAGGGAGGTATTTTCGAACTTGGAGATGTGTTTGGTCTCGCAGGATGATTATTACTTGCCCTTGGAAAAGCAATTGGTCGATGAAAAAGGAGTTGCTAATTTTGATCGATTAGAATCAATCGAACTAGATGAATTATATGGTGATATCCTGAAATTGATAGCAGGTCAAACGGTAACTAGAAAAGAATATACTTTTAATAACCAAGCAGCGGATGCTAAGACTTTAGTCTTTAAGCCTGCACCGATTATTTTGGTAGAAGGTTTATTCGTATTGCACCACAAAGACTTACGCGATTTGATGGATTTAAAAGTATTTATCCATGCACGTACGGATTTAAAAGTGATTCGTCGCATCAAAAGAGATCGCATTGATCGTAATTATCCGCTGGAAGATGTGATGTATCGTTATGCGGCACACGTAACCCCAGCTTTCGATAAGTATATTAAGCCTTACCGGGAAGTGGCAGATATTACCGTTAATAATAACGAAAATTTTGAAAAGGGCTTAGAAATTGTAGTTGCCTATTTAAAGCATAAGCTAACGAGTCTTTAGGTAGAAATTATTTAAAAACTCCAATGCAGCGCTTCAACTTGCCTGCTGGCAAAGGCGGATTTAAACAAAAACGGCTGCTTACTTGTGTGAAGGCAAAGCCTTTCTCAACTGCCTTTAGAATTATTAAATAATTTCCAACTTTTCAAGGAAGCTTGCGCTCTTTCTATGTTGAAAAACCATTCAGACAAGGAAGATTTTTAATCTATTTATTTTATATAATTATGTATCCTTTTTCTATAAAGCAGCTACGATGTTTGCTTTGTTTGTTATGCTTAAGTGGAGCACAATGGACATTCGCACAAATTGTAAATATTGAAGACCAACGCAAGCTTGATCCGCAGGATACTATCGCTTGGTTTGGCCAGGTAGGTTTGCAATATAGTATCGTCCAAAATGGGGATCAAGTGAGTCAGACGAAATTTAATGCTCGTTTTGATCGAGTGTACAACCGACACTTAGTTTTTTCGATTACGAATTATAATTTGGTGAATATTGGAAGTGAAAAATTCATCAACGATGGTTTCCAGCATTTGAGATATAACTATCAAATGAGCAAGCGTTGGACCTACGAAGCGTTTGCCCAAGCGCAATACAACGAGCGGCTAAATTTGAGACTGAGAACTTTGCTCGGTACAGGACCTCGCTACGCTTGGCTAACCAAAGAAAATTACGAGGGCTTTTTGGGCATTTTGTATATGTATGAATACAGCGATGAATCAGCGCCCGACCGAGAATTTCACGATCATCGGATGAGTAGTTATTTGTCTTTCGAATTGCACCCGAAACCTTATCTCACCATTGCGAGTACCAACTATTTTCAACCTTTGCTAACCGATTTTGGGGACTTTCGGGTTGCTAGTCAAACACGGGTCAACTTTAACATTACTGCAAAGTTGTTTTTCACCACAACTTTTAATTTTACCTACGATACAGCAGTCCCCGAAGGCGTTGTGAATACTATTTATAGCTTGACGAACGGGATCCGTTTTATGTTTTAAGTCTAAATAATTTCATCAAATTCCTCTTCCTCCTGCGTACTCAAAAATCGACCAAGACCTTCTGACTTGATGCGGTGCAATTGCTGAAACTGCTCAAGTACCTGTGTTTGAAATTGATCATCAATCAAGTTTTGAAGTGCTGCTAATCCCTGTAATTCCTCGCTTTGGCGAAACTTATACGTTTGCTCATAGAGACTCGTTTCAAATTTTACCGAATACTTATTGTCCATCTGAAAAACGGTAATTTTCATGGAAGGATGTTCAAGGTGACCGATGATGCGCATGATTTTTTATTTTATAAATGATTAGTGGATGTGAATAGTGTATTGGTACTTAAGTATAATTTTTTAGCCTTTACCGGAAAGGATACTTTGCGATAGTAATTGATAAATCGCTGCATACGCTGGGAATTTTTCTAGGTATGCGAGGTGTCTCGCAATGGTTTTTTGATCATTGCGCACGGCAGGTCCCGTCTGCATTTTTGTGGGAAGATTATCTTGGACTTTAGCCGCAGTTTCGGCAATCAAAGGTTTTAGCAAGGCAAAATCAATTGATTGCTCCGCAACGATTTGTTGTCCGATATCAAATAAATGATTGGTGAAATTATTAACGAAAACAGCAGCGACGTGTAATACCGCTCGTTGCTCATCGTTGATCAAATGGACATTGGGACAAATGCGCGTCGCTAAGTTAACGAGTAATTTTTGATCTCGTTTCGTTTTGGCGTCAATACAAATGGGTAATTGCTCAAAATCTACCGGGCGAGCTATTGAAAAACTTTGCAAGGGGTAAAAAATTCCATAGCGTTTGAAATGGGGACGGAGCACTGTGCTCGGCGTAGCTCCGGAAGTATGTACGACCAAGGTCGTTTGGGGTAACTGGAGGGCGATTTGCTGGGCAACTTCGCCGATCGCATTATCGGCAACGGCAATAATGTAAAGCTCCGCCGTGCGATCAATCTCCGTTAGCTGTTTGGTAGCATTCGCTTGTACGAGTTTGGCTAGTCGGCGTGCTTTCGTGATTTTTCGACTGTAGATTTGTAAAATCTGCAGGCCTTGATCCTGTAATCGTTGCGCTAAGTGAAAGGCAAGATTTCCGGCACCAAGTATTACAATTTTTTCCATAAGCATCAGGATTGGAAAAGGGGAGCACTTAAATTAGTGCGCCAAATTCCTGCGGTGAACGATGGACATTCCTAAGCCGACCATCATTAAAATAGCGCCTAACCAAAAGAAATTAATTCCGGGAAAGATAATCGCTTCTAAGACGACGTAATCTGTACGGAAAGACTTTTTGGCAATTGAAAGTACTAATTTCGGTCGAGCTTGCTCGTTTTTAGCAACTCTAATTTTGATACTTCCCGACTCTGGATCAATGGATTCGAAGTTGAAATGTAACCGCCAATCATCGAGGACATCTTTAAAAGAACCTTGATTTTTACCACGGATGAGGTAAACAGGGGCAGCAGTTTTGGTCTCTCCACTGCGGGTATCTCTAACCAATAAGTTTGCACTAACGGCAATGTCTTTTGGTTGAGCGATATAATCTGGATGATCGGGTGTTTTATTGACACCCGAAAATTCAATTTCATAGTCTTTAAAACGCAGCTTATCGCCGAGTTTGAAGCTAATTAATTCGTAGTCGAGTTGTTCTTCCGGTGTAAAGAAGTAAGGAAAAGAAGCAGGGCTCAAATTTACCCGTAAAGAGGCTTCGTTAATTTGTCCTGGAAATTGAAAAGCTTGTCCTTTGCGCACCAAGAAAATCGGATCAACTGTCCACTGATCTTTCAGATCCTCTACGTTTTTGATGATAATTTTTGCGCCGATGGCAAGGTCTCCTTCTTGTGCCTCGTACTCTTCACTTTCTGGATGCTTCGTCGTAGAAACTAATTCCGCAGAGAATTTTCGAATGACCATCGTATCTAACGCTAAAATGGTATCTAGAATATAAATAGGTTCTTCCCCGCTGATGGGATAGTTGATATAGTTGAGGCTATCCTCGAAGCTTTTGGCAAATTCAGCATCGGCTTCTACCTTGGGAATACTCGCAATGTGCGTGAAAAGGTCTTCTGTTAAGCTGTGTTTTGTATCTGGATTGTAAGCGGCAACTTTAGTTACTACGTTATTATACAAAGCCGTTGGGAAAAGATTGAATTCTTCGATGACTTCTCCTGCTGGGGATTTCTTTTTATAATTGATTTCGTATAAACGATTGTTCCCTTGAAATTCATCCTTGACGTAGGTTACATCGTAGCCACTCATTTTTAGGGGCACTCCTTTGAAGAGGACGACGTTCTTTTTGATCAGTTCTTCTTCTAGCAAACCACGCGTGGCAAAAGGATTAGAAGAGATGTGTCTTTTGTTTAAACCCGAAGCGATGGAACCGACAACCATTAAGCCAAAGCCAAGGTGTGCTAAGCTAGATCCGGCTACCTTTAAATTTAAACGAGTAAAATTAATGAGATAATCCAAATTGGCGACGACGCTAAAAAGGCAGAAAAATAATAATACTAAATATTGCCAAGCGTAAATGTCGAGCCAGTAGTTGGTCAAAAAAGTGAGTCCAACCGTAATCGCTGCAAGTATCCCTAAGCGCTTCATGACTTTGGGGGCTTGTTGTTTCCAATTGACCGCAGAATATCGTAAGAATTGCGCCACACCACTCAACAATGCGATGAATACCGCAATCCACATTTGATACTTATTATAGTGTGTGATTGGATCCGTAATGGTTTTTCCTTCAAAGCCCGGATCAAATAGCGCTGCAATTTTATTATAAACGGGTAGGGAAGTGGAACCCGTAATGAGTACCGCAGAGAAGAGTAATACGAGTGCACCAATGAACATCCAAAACTCTCTAGACGCAGCACTTTCTTCTGTCTTTGGCGTAGGAATATTGCGCATTTGCCAAAAGAATAAAACGACGGAAAGTAATAAAAAGAAAACGATGAAACTGATGAGTTGTACTTCTAAGCCCATTTCCGTAAAGGCGTGGACAGAAGTTTCTCCCAATACACCACTTCTCGTCAAAAAAGTTGAATATACAATCATTAAAAAAGTAAGCAAGTAGAAAATATAGCTACTTTTAATGGAGTAGCCTGTGCTATTGGCAATGAGGTTCGTATGAATGCCCGCCAACAAAATGATCCAAGGCACTAAAGACATATTTTCTACCGGATCCCACGCCCAGTATCCACCAAAACTTAAAGCTTCGTAAGCCCAAGCGCCACCCATTAAGATACCTGTTCCAAGAATAGCACCGGAGAATAAAGCCCAAGGTAAAACGGGTTTTAACCACGCGCGGTGTTGCTTGGTCCAAAGGCCAGCAATCGCGTAGCAAAAGGGAATGGAAGTAGAAGCAAAACCTAAGAAAAGGGTAGGCGGGTGGATGGTCATCCAATAATTTTGTAGTAAAGGATTTAAGCCCGTTCCTTTTATTTTTTCTAAATAATCCGCTTGCGCGAAAATAGGAGCTTCTTTTAAATCGCGGAGCAACATAAATGGATTACTTCCTAATCTAAACTCCGACAAACCGAAGTCAAAATATAAGCCGAGAATCATGGAGCCGATGAACACTTGAATTAAAGCAAGAATAGCCATAACGGGCGCTTCCCAATTTTTAGCACTAAACATCAAAATACCACCAAGGATGACGTGCCAAAACATCCATAGTAAGAAGCTACCTTCTTGCCCTTCCCAAAACGCCGAGAAAATATATTTGAAATCTAAATCTTCCGAAACGTGTTCCCAAACGTAATGATATTCGTAATACTGTTGGAGCATGATGTAGAACATGGTACCAATAATGGCAAAGACACTGATGCCGTGTAAGCTATAGCCCACGCGACCAATGCGTCGCCAGCTTGCGTAACTTGTGGTACCAATATGCTTAGTTGCAAAGTAGTACGCTGCAACGGCAAGCAAGCTCGATACAAAACTGAGTAGGATGAAAATATGACCTAATTTCCCGGGGAGTAAATGTTCTCCAATGTATTGGATAGATTCCATGAATGTATTTTAAAAGCCCAACAAAACAATCTGCGTCTTTCGCACTGGCTTTGGGAGAAAAACAGTAAATGAAAATGATATTGCGTGATCTGCGATTAGCGCGCTTTCCTAGCTTTCCGCTGCTTTAATGTAAATCTCTTCATCTTTATATTTAGAAGGACATTTGAGTAGCATATCGGAAGCAATAAAGTCACCATCCTTCATTTTTCCGGTAATTACGATTTGTTCGGAAAGTTCGAAGTCCTGTGGCTTACTTCCGTAAAGGACGACTTTTTGCTCTTCTCCTTTACTGTCTTTTACAAAAAAGCTAAAGTAATTAGGATCAATAGCAGGATCGTATTGCATTTCCTTATCTTTGGATAAAACACCTGCAATTTTTACCAAAGAATTAGATTGGCGCGCGGTCTGAAAATCAGCGTAAGTACTTAAATCATCCGCTGCGGTACTGATCATGACAATGGCAATGGCAATCATTATCATTCCTACAATGTGTATTTTTTTCATCGCAAAGTTGTTTGTGAAGTGGAAGCCCACTTCTGTTAGAATTTTGGTCAAATTCTGGGAGATTCCCGATTTGCCTGCAAAGTAAATACCTTTTTAGCAATAAGAAGTCAGAGCGAGGTAAAAATTGCTGGAAAAGGCTGGTAAAAGCACATTATTTGCTGGAAATTTACTTTTCGAGGACAGAATAGGCTTTGCGGCTTAGCCACCAAAATCTTTGGCTACTCATAATCCAAAATATCTGCTTGGCTTTCCTTAAAAAATTACGTACTTTGAGCCAAGGACGCAATGATCTTCTCCTTGTTTCCACCGATAGAATGATGATTTACTACTTTCCTTAACGTTTTAAACATACAACCATGAGACCCCACTACTACTTCTTATGCCTCTGTACGCTTTTTGCTACCAGCTTATTTGCTCAAAACAAAACAACCGATGTCTGGTCTGCCGATAATTTCGCAGGCTTGGAATTGCGGAGCATTGGTCCCGCTTTGATGTCGGGAAGAATTTCAGACATCGCGATTCATCCTCAGGATGATAATATCTGGTACGTTGCCGTAGCATCCGGTGGCGTCTGGAAAACACATAACGCCGGGGTAACTTGGACGCCCGTTTTTGATCGAGAAAGTTCTTTCGCTACGGGTTGCGTTACGATTGACCCGAATAATCCGAATGTGGTCTGGGTGGGAACGGGAGAAAATGTAGGTGGGCGACACCTTTCCTTTGGGGATGGTGTTTATCGCAGTGGTGATGGCGGAAAGACTTGGAAAAACATGGGTTTGAAGAATTCCGAGCACGTTTCTAAAATTATGGTACATCCCGACGATTCGGACGTGATTTGGGTTGCTTCGCAAGGACCACTTTGGTCAAAAGGCGGAGAACGTGGATTATATAAATCTACGGATGGTGGGAAAAATTGGAAACGAACTTTAGGAAACTCGGATTGGACTGGCGTGACCGATATCAGCATCGACCCTCGAAATCCAGCTGTTTTATACGCGGCTACTTGGGATCGACATCGTACCGTAGCGGCTTACATGGGCGGCGGACCTGGTTCTGGTTTGCACCGGAGTACGGACGGTGGCGAGACTTGGGAAAAATTAACCGAAGGATTACCAACGTCGAATTTAGGAAAAATTGGCTTAGCGATTTCACCACAACAACCAGATGTTTTATATGCGGCCATTGAGCTAGATCGTCGAAAAGGAGGTGTTTACCGTTCGGCGGATCGTGGGTCAAGTTGGACTAAAATGTCGGATGCCGTATCGGGAGCTACTGGACCACATTATTATCAAGAACTATATGCTTGTCCGCATCAATTTGATCGCATTTATTTATTGGATGTCAGAGTGCAAATTTCTGATAATGGCGGCAAGACTTTTCGCCGCATGACCGAAAAGCATAAGCATTCCGATAATCACGCCTTAGCTTTTCGTAAAGATGATCCGGATTATTTACTGATGGGAACGGACGGTGGCGTCTACGAATCCTTTGACTTGGCTAAAAACTGGCGTTTTATGGCCAACTTACCATTAACGCAATTTTATAAAGTAGCCGTTGATGACGCAGAACCTTTTTATAACATATTCGGGGGAACCCAAGACAATAGCACCGAAGGAGGACCTTCTCGCACAGACAACGTACAAGGTATTCAAAACTCAGATTGGCGGGTTGTCTTAGATTGGGATGGACATCAGCCTGCGACGGAACCGGGTAATCCTAATATTATGTATGGTCAGCGGCAAGAAGGAACGCTCGCCCGAATCGACATGGTTACTGGAGAGACGATGGATATTCAGCCACAACCTGCGGAAGGCGAAGCATATGAACGCTTCAATTGGGATGCGCCGATTTTGGTGAGTCCACATTCTCCTAAACGGATATTCTTTGCCTCACAACGGTTGTGGGTTTCGGATAATCGCGGTGATGATTGGCGCACCATTTCTGGAGATTTAACTCGCAACCAAAATCGCTTGACCTTACCGATTATGGGGAAACAACAAAGCTGGGACAACGCTTGGGATTTATCGGCGATGTCAAATTATAATACGATTACCTCCATTGCAGAGTCTCCAAAACAAGAAGGATTGATTTATATCGGCACGGATGATGGGATGATTCAAGTCACCGAAGATTATGGTAAGAATTGGCGCAAGATAGAAGTTGGTAAAATAACAGGAATGCCTAAAGTTCCTTACATCAATGATATTAAGGCAGATCTTTTTGATGCTAATACTGTATATGTTTCTATGGATAATCACAAATATGGCGATTATCAACCGTATATTTTGAAGAGCACAGATCGTGGGAAAACGTGGAAATCTATTCGGGCAAACTTGCCGGAGCGGACCTTAGTTTGGCGATTGGTGCAAGATCATGTGAAGAAAGATTTATTATTTATCGGAACGGAATTCGGGATTTACTTTTCGCCGAACGGTGGGAATAAATGGATTCAACTCAAAGGTGGTGTACCGACAATTTCTTTTAGAGATTTGGCGATCCAACGCAGAGAAAATGACTTGGTAGGAGCATCTTTTGGGCGTAGTTTTTACGTATTGGATGATTATTCTGCCCTGCGGGAAGTAACGGAAGCAAGTCTAACTTCAGAAGCGACGCTCTTTCCTACCCGAAAGGCTTGGTGGTTTATTCCTCGTTCTCATTTAGGTTTTGATGGAAGTAAAGGCGATCAAGGTGCTGGACATTTTGTTGCTCCGAATCCTCCTTTTGGAGCGGTGCTTACGTACTATTTGCAAAATGATTTATTGTCTAAAAAAGAAAAGCGGCAGGCGCAAGAAAAAGAAAATCCTAGTAGTGCAAGTTTCCCCGGCTGGGAAGCGATTGAGGCCGAAAAGAACGAAGCTGCTGCTAAAATCTGGTTAACGATTAAAGATAGTCAGGGGCAAGTTGTCCGTAGAGTTGCGGGTAAAACGAAGAAAGGATTCCATCGGGTCGCTTGGGATTTACGTTATCCTGCGCCCAATGCCATTAGAATGGTAGAACCTCCGGCACCCATGTGGGGCGGACCACCACAGGGTTTGATGGCTGCACCCGGAACGTACACGGCGAGTTTGTCAAAGGAAGTAGATGGGATAGTGACTGATTTATCTAGTCCGCAAAGTTTTGAGGTTGTGCCTTTGCGGGAAGGTGCTTTGAAAGGGGCTACACCAGAAGTTGTCGCGCAATTTTGGCGGGATTACGAAGCTGCGGTACGCCGACATTCCGCTTTACAGCTTAGCTTAGGCAACGCGCATACAAAAGTGAAACGCATGGAAAAAGTATTGCATCATTCTCGGGCAGCGGCGGGCACTTTGGATCAACGATTAGCGGCATTGCGAAAAGAGCTTATAGCGATCAACGAAGCGCTCAATGGAGCAATGGCAAGGCAAGAGCCAGGTGAAAAAGTAAATCCAACCATTGGGGGTAGACTATTTAGCATTAGCATTGGGATTGGAAATTCTACCTACGGACCGACGACAAACCAAAAAAATGGTTTAGCCATTGTCAATAAACAAATGCAGGCTTTGCAAACTAAATTGGAAGCGAGTCGAACCAAGATTTCTCAGTTGGCGAAAGAGATGATTGCGGCTGGTGCTCCTTGGATTGAAGGCGAACCTTTACCTAAAAAATAAAGGCTAAGTACTTAATATTAACGGAAGAAGGAGCAAGGCCAATAGCGCTTTGCTCCTTCTTCGTTTTTCTCAGGGTACAAGTTTTTCAGGACGATGAATCATTGGATACTTTTCTTATTCGCTTCAGGATTTGTTGCTGCGGCGTATTATCCTCAAAAAAAACTGAAACCTACTTAAGTACCAATACAAATTACTAAATGAAATAGCTTTCAATCAATACTCTTATGACTTCTTTTACCACCAATACTAGCCAATCCATATTAAGCAAGTGTTAAACAAAAATGAATTTTTAATAAAGAAGTTAAAGTTTGAGCCTTTTTTTAAAAAAAATAAAATTTTTCAAGCATAAAATTTATGATAAAATAAAAGTTTAATTTGTTTTTTTTATTTGTAATTGAGGTTTTTACAAAACATAAAAAATATAAATTATAAAGATAAATTTAACTAATTGTGTTTTTTTATTCATTTGAATAGCCCCATATTTGTATTGTATTTAGAAAACAATAGTTGAATAAAAATTTAATAGGCGTTTTAGTGAAGGGAGTCTTCCAGTTTTCTGGAGGTCTCCTACTTTTTTGTGGCAATGCCAACGGAAGATATCCAATATTTTATTCAAAGTAGTGGGATTGCTTATCACTAGATTTTCCTTTTCCTCCAATCTCGTCGATCTATTCTTAGGTTTCCTTTTAGATAAAAATCAAATCTTAAATATTATTGATACTTGTAAACCGCTTTTGGCGATATAACCAGTATGGAATTGGTGTTTTATAAGGAATAGGATGCTCTTTTATTTTGATCAAATGTGTATTGAGATAGCTTTTTTTTGATTTAAGCAAGTAAAAAGGAGCTTTTTTGCTTTTTTTAGGTGTTAATTGGATTTATTATTATCGTAACTCATTGCAATAAATTAAAAATAATTTTAATGCATTGGTTTGTTTTATAGTTTAATACAAAACAAAAAAAATATAAAATGAAACGATAAAAAGCAAGAATTGTGTTTTTTTTAGCTACAGAATAAGCCCATCTTTATATTGTATTTAGAAAACAATAGTTGAATAAAAATTTAATAGGCGTTTTAGTGAAGGGAGTCTTCCAGTTTTCTGGAAGTCTCCTACTTTTTTGTGGTCTGCTCTGGCCTATATTCCTCTTTGCTGTAACGGTTTTTTTCTCCAATCGATAGTAATAATCGTATTCCTTAATTTTGCCGGAAAGTCTGTAGGGCTTGATTATTCAAACTTACAATGAGTAAAGCTGGATGTGTTCCTCGCTCGACGAGCAGAATGTCCTTTGCATCACCAGCGGTATGAATACCACTTTGCAAATTCGTGATCGCCTTGAAGTCCGCTTGCGCGTTTCCTTGCAATAAAATTCCGACGGAGGCATCATAACGCACCGTTTCCACTTCAGAACTATAAATATTGCCGATTGCAATGACATCCAAGGTTTTGTCTTGATTGTAATCATCAATCCACATTCCGGTAATCGGACCAATTTGTGCAGGATTTGGCAGCTTACTCAACTCAAAACTGCCGTCTCCGTTATTCTGGAGATAACTACTCGCAAAAGTGTAGGCTTCCAGATGCGTGGCGGAGGCTAGTTTTTCTCCGTAGATATCGTCGAGGCTTGCTTCGGCAAACTGCTTATAGGTAGGAAATTTTTCTTTAATGAATGGCATTTGTTGCGAAGAGCATTCTCGTCCCCGTACTGGTAATTGGGTTCCGGTAGATTCGCTACTCAGGACAATATCCAAAGAGCCTGAATCGTCAAAATCGTTGCAATAGACATGAAAAGGGCTATCGTTATTGGCTTTGAACTTCTTATTTTTACCCAAATTACCCACCAGGTAATCTTGATCACCATCACCATCAAAATCTCCAGCGCGGATGCTAAACCACCAACCATTCGTTTTGGCTAGGCTCGCTTCCTTTTGCAAGACCAGTTTGTTTTGCTCATTTTTATATAATTGTATGGGCATCCATTCTCCGACGACCAACAAGTCCAAATCCTGATCTTGGTCAACGTCCGTGAAAATAGCATCGGTAACCATACCACAACTGACCAATTCGGGGGCGATACTTTTAGTAACATCTTTAAAGTAACCCTTGTCATTTTGCAATAAGTAGGAGCGAGGCGCTTGTGGATATTTGGCAGGAACTACCCGTCCGCCCACAAATAAATCTTGGTCGCCATCGCCATCAAAATCTGCTGCCCGCACCCGCAAGCCACTCGTCAACATTTTGGGTAAGCGATTATTAGCCTTTTTAAAATTGCCTTTTCCGTCGTTCAAATAAAGTCGATCTTGCAAAAGGGGAGACTGCTCGGGAAATTCATTACTGCCACTCACCACGTATAAATCCAAATCTTCATCTTGATCGGCGTCAAAAAATACTAGGCCTAAGTCTTCGTAAGCTTTATCTTGCTGCCAAGTATTTCCACTTGATGGTTTAAAATTTCCTTGTTGGTCTTGTACGTATAAGGCACCCGCTGTACCCGCTGCTCCGCCAACAAAAAAGTCTTCTAATCCATCACCATTAACATCCGCTTTTGCGAGATAAGGACCATGTTGAGAGTGCTTGTGTGGCAATAAAATTTCTTTGAGAAAATCGTCGTAGATTTTCTCTTGGTGGCGATACTCAATACCAAGTGTTTTGGGATCTAGCTCTTGGAAAGCCTGCTTTGGCTTTTGCTTTGTCCGTGCGCGTTTTTTCGCTTGTTTTTGTTCGACGACGAGGCGCTGATTGACTTTTACCGCTTGCAAAATATTTTCGGTACCGTCGGGCCAAGCAACAATCAATTGATCAACTTGTGTCGTTTTTCCCAAGCCAAAGTGTAGGACTGGACTGACCGAAGATTGAAACCCTCTAGCCAAATATTGTTCTTGGTATTGCAGTCCTGCTTCACTTTGTAAGCTAACTTTCGCCCCGATGCCCATTGGATTTTTAGCGTTGCCTTTGAGTTGGATATCAAGGTAGTTATTAGCGGTATTGCTTAGATTCTTGTAAATTGCAGCCACGGCATCCAAGTTATTAACGACCAAATCCAAGTCTCCATCATTATCCAAATCGGCGTACGCACTACCATTAGAATTTACGGCTTGAGACAAGCCCCAAGCCATCGTTTTTTTACTAAAACTTAAGTCTCCATTATTTTGAAAAATATAATTTGCTTGCGTATTCGAAGGCATCATATTGAGCAATTGCTGGTAATTGATTTTTTTTCCTGCTTTTTGGAGTGCTGCTAATTGTAGTTTAAAATCATTATCGGTAACGTCTCTTTTGATGCCATTGGTGACAAATAAATCTTTGTAGCCATCATTATCAAAATCTGCTAAAAGCGGAGCCCAACTCCAATCGGTTTTAGAAATCCCAGCGAGTTGTGAGATTTCACTAAAAGAGCCATTGCCATTATTGAGCTGCAAAGAATTTTGCATATACTGATAATGATAACCTCGCTCCACCATACTCCAAAAATTGGAATTACTCATCGAAGCCATATTCCGTTTGGAGCGGACGTGGTCTTCTGCTACCATATCCAAAACGACTAAATCTGGTAAACCGTCATTATTGATGTCGCTCATATCCGAACCCATCGAGTAAAAAGAAATGTGGCGCATATAATCTTGGATCTGATTGGTAAATCCTCCTTTTTGATTGTTGATGTATAAATAGTCCGGTTGCATAAAATCGTTAGCAACGTAAATATCTTCCCAGCCATCTTCGTTGAAATCTGCGATCGTAGCGCTTAATCCCCAGGCTTTATTCATAATCCCGGCTTCTTTTCCCACTTCCGTAAAATGATTATTACCGTCGTTGCGGAATAATTTATCGCTTAATTCTGGAATCAGGTCATTGTCGATCCGCTGGCTCAATTTGGTGTTATTTTTAAAATCGTGGCGGTGATTGACCAAGTACATATCGAGGTCGCCATCTTTATCGTAGTCGAGAAAATAAGATTGGGTCGCAAAACCATCATCATTCAAGCCGTAAGTCTTAGCCTGTTCGGTAAAACCCATTTTGCCATCGTTGATGTAAAGTTTATTTTGGCGGAGTTCAAAATTTTGATAGCCCGCTTTACAAACGTAAATATCTAGCCAGCCATCTCCGTTGATGTCAATCATGTTGACGCCCGTCGTCCAGCCCTCGGCATCCGCTACGCCTGCTTTTGCAGTAATATCTTCAAAGCGTAGATCGCCTTTGTTGAGGTAGAGTTTATTACTTTGTTGGTTTGCACTAAGGTAAATGTCGATGAGGCCATCGTTATTAATATCTCCCAAGGAAACGCCACCACCATTGTAAAAGTAATTATAGAAAATATAGTTTTGTGCGTCGGTTTCTTGGATTTGATTGCTAAAATCCAAATTAGAATGCGCAGGATCTACCAGGCTGAATAATTGATCCGTTACGGTTGGCGGAGTAGTCTGGTTAGACGAATTATCGGGCTGATCGTTGGTACAGCTTGCGCAAAGCACTAATAAACTAGCGGTAAGGCAATAAGTTAATGCCTTGAGGGAAACTTGATGCATGGGATATTTTTTATAAAAGAAGCGATCGTAGTCCTTAAATTTGAAATAGCTTAGTACCTTTAGTATGCTTCAAATTGATTGCCAAAATGCTAAAAATGAGCCTTCTAGCTTTAAATCTAACTTCTTTCGTACAATAATATCCCAAAATACTAAGAATCTGCCGATTAATCCAAGCGACCAATCAACAGATTTAGCATTATCGTAAAAGGAATGATTTAGTCCACTGCTTCAAATTTTACTCTTGCCGTGCTTAGTTTATTCAAAAGATTGGAAGAGCGGAGTTGAATTTCATGAGCGGTAATTTTGTCAATATCGTAGACAATGGATTGTCCTTTTAGATCAATGAATTGCAACTTACTGTTGCCAAAGATAAACTTCCATTGTCCTCTTTCCTCAATGTCCGCTTGAATATTGCAATGCTCTTCGCCCGTTTCCGCAGCGGTGGAGCCATCGACTCTAAAAATAAGTTGATCATCCATTTCGCAAGGGTGCATCCAGTAGGACATTAAATCGCTAATGTATTCGCCTGAATCAGGATCTTGGTAAGCTGGTACAGCTTTCATGCTGGTCAGTTTCCAGCTTTTAGTGGTGAGCATTTCTTCGTAATGGTCTTTCGTCGAAGAAATGGGTTGAACGTCTGCTTGTTGGTCGGCACAACTGATTGCAAATGGGCAAAGCAAAGCAAAGCCGAGTAATTGTTGAAGTACTTTCATGGTATTTTGATACAAATGGTTGAAATAATGTGGGGGAGGAGTGCCGACGAACAAGGAGGGAGTAAGTTTTATAGTTGCGTAGGCGAATGATTTATAGTTTTAAACCAAAAATTGTACCTAAGTTGGAAGCTCGCGTAGAAAAATAGCTAAGCGAATAGAAATGTTCAGTTGAACGAAATGATTGTAAGGTCTATCATTTTATAGTCAATCATCGAAAAACCATTGGCACCAATCAGCTTAGGCTGTAAACGAAGAAATAAAAGTAGCCATTTGCCTTGCTTAGCTTACAAAAAATCAACATCCACCGCGTAAGGATATTTCATTAAATAATTGAGTGCTCGTTCGATTTCAAAATCTTCAAACACGACGCTGTAAAGCATTTGGGTAATGGGAACGTGCAATTTATAGTGAATGGCTAATTGCCGCATAATTTTTAAGGTTCGAACACCTTCTGCTAATTCGGGCATTGAGTTATTGATCTCTTGTAGGCTTTGCCCTTGTGCCAATCGGACACCAAAAGTATAATTTCGACTTTTCGTGCTCGTTGCGGTGGCGACCAAATCTCCAATTCCGGCCGTTCCGATGAAGGCTCGACTGTTAGAACCGAGTGCTTTCCCAAAATAAACCATTTCCGTCAAGCCACGAGTGATGAGCATGGCTTGGATATTTTTACCAAATCTAGCACCGCCGAGAATTCCTGAACCGATGGCGATCACATTTTTGAGGGCACCGGCTAACTCGGCACCGAGAATTTCGTGGCTCCCAAAGACGTGGAATCGATTACTGTCCAATACCTTTCGACCCGCTTTGATGACTTCGTTGAATTTACTAGCGATGACCGTTGCCGTAGGTTGGCCTTCCATAATTTCGGAAGATAAGTTTGGTCCGGAGAGACAACCCACACGCGCGACGACACTTTCTTGCAAGATTACCTCACTCATCGTATGTACATTCTTCCGCTGTAGATTTGTGTTTTGCAGTTCTACATCATCGCCAATGCCCGTTAAGTCAATCCCTTTTGTACCGTGGATGAGCATATGATAAGGTCGAAGATAGGGAGAAATGGAACGCATCATATCTCTAAAGTTAGAAGAAGGAACAATGGGAAACAAAAGCGAGCATTGTTCTGCGAGGTGTTGGATATCGTTGGTTGCTCGGATATGAGTAGGTAATTCAATCCCTAAATTTTCGTGCTTCGTATTGATGTGGTTCACCAATTCTGCTTTACGACTATAAAGCAGTACATCAGTATTTTCGGATAGCAATTTGGCGATGGAAGTCCCAAAACTTCCAGCACCGATGACCCCTACGGGTTGTACTTTTTTTTCTGCTTGCACGTATTTAGTTTTTACTTCCGTTACAAAAAAAGCATTGTTGTTGGCACTCGTTCGAGGAGGCTAAGGTATGAAACAACAAAATTAATTTGCTAAAGCCTGATCAATCACCGTTTTCAGTTCTGTCATGATTTTAGTCGATCCCCCCATTTTAGTATCAAGGACATAACCCGACTGATCGATGACTAAAGTAGTTGGATAGACAAAAATATCATAATCTTTGATGATTTCTCGCGCATTGGGAATAATCTTAAAATCAAAAGGCGTTTTTTCCAAGAAAGCTTGGATGTCGTCGGCCGCATCAAAGCTAATGGCCAAAAATTCAACGGCTGTCGGGGAATAGTTTGCTTTGAGTTGATTTAAGTCGGGAATTTCAATTTTACAGGGCGGACATTGGGTAAACCAAAAATTGATAACGACGACTTTTCCTTTCAAGTCAGCGAGGGAAATGGTATTTCCATCTAAGTCTTGGCGATTAAAATGCTTGGCTTGGGTGCCCGTTGGTTTACTATTTCCAATAATTTCATTTTCTAACTCTTGGGCGGTAATAATTTTATAATTCTTAGGTGGTCTTACTGCTTTTGCCGCAATTGCTTTCAAATCCACTAAAGTTGCCGTGTAATTCACCATTCCGTAAGGCATTGCGAGGGTATATTCTAAGGCAAAACCATCAAAATCTACGTAAGGACAAAAATTAACGCCAATTGCTTTGGTAAAATAAACGGTCATGATTCCATCTCCCATCGGTGCAGTTGCTTTTTGGCAGCGATAGCCCGCAATGGTTTTATATTCTTTTAAAAAACTAAATGCGCCAATCGATGGAATTAGTTCTGCTGGGGTTTTAATCCCAAATTTTTTCTCTTTGACGGTTAAATAGTTGGTTTCTTCTCCCGTCGCTAAATTGACGATCTGAAAATTACCGTAGTTTTCCTGCTGATCTTTTTTGAAATGAAGATAATTTTGATTGAAAGTCGCCAACGCGGATTTGCCAAAAGTTTCTTCCATGCCCTCCGCGTTGTCATTTAAATCTAACTGAATCGCGTAACGGACAATCCCCGAAGTGGGTTTAGAAGTTGCTAATTCTTTTTTTGAACTACAAGCGCCCAATAAACAGGCTAATAGGATAAGCAAGGAAAATCTCATAAGTGGTAGACGGTATTTTGTAAATCAATGTTTCGCCGTTCATAGAAAACAAGTGAGCGACTCAATTTTTTAGGACCGCTGGTTTTAGTTGGTAAGCAAGTTTGATAGTCGCTGACCAACTCCAGATCTATTTTCGGTGGGTAAAATTAGTTTTATTTATTAAGATGAAAACTCTAATCTTGTAAATTTGTTGTATTTAGAATACATTCTATTACTAATAATAGAATTTTAATCGAATCGACTACGTTACCATATTATTTACCCTGTAATTTAAGTTAATAAATTTTTAAGATTCATGAGTCTCCTTTCTTGGCTAGTCAGCCTACTTTTATTGCTCAATCCATCTGCTAATGAGGTGAAGTCACCCGCACAACCCGAAGTGGGCCCTGGTGGGAAAGATTATCAATTTGCCGAAGTATTACAAACCGATTTTGCGCAAGCTCCCGACGGGTATTGGTTATACGAACCAGCAACGCCCAAACCAGATTCTGCACACGTCGTGGTATTTATTCACGGCTATGGTGCCTACAATCCGATGATTTATGGCAACTGGATTCGCCATCTAGTGCAAAAAGGGAGTATTGTAATTTTTCCACGCTATCAGAAAAATCTGCTGAGTCCTAAACCTAGCGTTTTTGCGACGAACGTAGCCACGGCGATCAAAGACGCATTGCAAGAGCTGGAAGAAAAAGCCCATGTAAAGCCCATTACGGATCAATTGAGTATTATTGGTCATTCGTATGGTGGGGTCGTGAGTGGTTACTTAGGCGTACATTATGAAGACTTAGGTATTCCACAACCCAAAGCGATTATGATGGTTTCTCCGGGATCTGGTCCTTTTCGAGGTGGTCGCTTGGATAGTTACGAAGGATTGGACGAAGACCTGAAACTCCTAGTTATGGTGAGTGACAATGATCATATCGTAGGCGACAGTTTTGGAGAATTGGTTTTTGCCTCGGCAAAGCAAGTCAAGCAAAGAAACTTTATCCGACAATATCCAGATGATCACGGTAAGCCCAAAGTCTCTGCGGGGCACAACGAAAGCTATAGTTTGTACTCCAATTTTGATTCAGGGCTACATAATATTACTGCTAAGCGAGCCAAGCGAAAATCGAAATTAGATGCAGTAGATTACTATGGATACTGGAAATTATTTGATGGCTTATTGAATTGTACCCGCTCCGGAAGCGACTGTGAATTTGCTTTTGGGAATACGCCGGAGCAAACTTCGTTGGGGAGTTGGAGTGATGGACAAGCCGTTCGTCCTTTGGAGGTAACACTTCCCCAAGCGTCGGATTAAACAAGGGAACAACTTTATTGCGGACGCTATTTGACATTGAAAACAATAAATATATTTGCTTTGATAGCTTATTTCCTTATTATCGACCAAGGCTACAGCTTACTGGAGTAATTTAATGGGGCAAAGACTTGATTTCCTAAAATTAATTACTACATTAGCGTAAACAATTACTGTGAGAAAACGCATACTCAAAACCGTTGAATACCTATTCAGAAGGGAGCAAATTGTTTTATGCGTTATACCAACAACACTAATTCCGCCATTAGCCTTAATAGCGATCTCGCGCCTCGGGCGTTAGCTGATCACTTAGATTTAAGTGCTGATCAACTTGACCTTTCTTACTCTGAGAAATTTCAAGCCCTACAATATGCGCAAACACAAATTGCGCTTAAAGGTAGCTTTCGATTTTATCCATCTGATTATTATGATCCAATTATAAGCGTTGAAGAACCGGTACTTCCTGTAACTGCTGCTGTCCTTGCTCCGAATCGTGTCAAGCAATCTCTACTCATTGGCTTGGGCGTGTGTTTGAGTTTGGTTGTCCTTTGGCAATGTCTAGGCAGGGAAGAACTTCGTCGAACAGCGCCAGTCGTATACCAAGCACCGCTGAAAGAAGTTACTAACTTCAAGGATATGTTTAAACAATCGAGTGCAAGATTGACGACTACCTTGCCAGCGGCAACTCCGGGAAGTACGATTCTAAAGAATAAAAAAAATACTGAAGCTGCTTCCGCTGCGGTAAATTTCGCAAATTTAAGAAATACCGCACTTGCTAACTTTGATCTGGAAAAAACGGGAAAAGCATTAGCGGTAGAAAACCTAGCTACGTTCAAAATAGCGAAAACGCCCGTTTTGCAAGCAACGGCGAGCAATAGCGTTTCTACCCAAAAAAATATTACTGATACGCAACCCTATGTAGCGAGTGTTGCTAAAACGTCTAGCAATGCTACCCAAACTTACTCGAGTACTACGCCGACCAAAGCCGCAGTGGTGGAAAGCGTACCTCGAGCAAGTATTGCTCTGATGCAGCAATTTACAAATTTGAAGGCGCAAGCCAATCAAGAACAAAAGTTATACTTCTTAAAATTCGGAGCTCCTTGGTGTTTGCCTTGTCAATTGATGGAAGAATCGACGTTTCAAGATCAAAATTTCTTGGATCTGCTCAAGCAATCTTACTTGTATCTTAACGTCAACGTAGATTTATTTGATGGAATTAGTTTGAAACAAAAGTATCAGGTAAAATCCTTGCCAACCATCATTGTTTTTGACCAGTACGGTAGATTACTAGAAAAAGTAGAAGGAAGCACGAATACGACGGACTTGACTGAAATCTTAGAACGACACCGTCAAAATAAGGGACTTGCTAGGTTATAAGAGATTATAAGTTTGAAATCGTATTTTAAGAAGCTGTTACTCTGCTTTTCGTAGGGCTTCTTCTGCTTCCAAAGCTTCAACTAAAGTTTCAAGTTTCCAAGCATTTTCCAAATGGTAGTCGCCAATCTTAGTGCGCACTAAGCTGGTCAAATAACCACCACTTTGTACCGCTTTACCAAAATCAAAAGCGAGCGAACGAATATAAGTGCCTTTGCTACAGCTTACCCTGAAACTTACGTCTGGTAAGTTTATTTCCGTTAAATCAAAATCAAAAATCTCAACTTCTCGGGATTTAATCGCGACGGTTTCGCCTTTGCGTGCTTTTTTATATAGCGCCTCTCCGTTTACTTTAATTGCGGAGAAAATAGGAGGAACTTGTTCTATTTTTCCCAAAAATTGTGCTCGCGCACTTTGGAGCAAGGCTGGTGTAAGGTGCTCCGTAGGGAATTGCTGATCTTCTTCCGTTTCTACGTCGTAAGAAGGCGTAGTTGCCCCTAGGCGAATCGTCCCCGTATACTCTTTGGTCAAGCCTTGTAAATCGTTCAATTTCTTTGTGAATTTTCCCGTGCAGATAAGTAGTAATCCCGTTGCTTTTGGATCTAAAGTACCCGAGTGTCCCACTTTGATCTTTTTGACGTTGAGTAGGTTTTTTAAGCGATAACGAACTTTATTAACGACATCGAAAGAAGTCCAGTCGAGTGGTTTGTCAATTAATAAAAGCGCACCGGCACTAAAATCGTAAGAACTAATAGGAATAGCGGACATGAAAATGATGTTTTATACTTGAGTACTCGTGTTTATAACAAGTGCGACGAAGAAAAGGGTAGGCGAAGCCTAAAGATAGAACAAACCAGCAAGAATAGCGACCACACCGGCAACGAAGCAATAAATAGAAAAATAAGTCAATTTACTATTTTTGACAATTTTAATCATCCAAGTACAAGCTAATAATCCGGTTAAAAAGGCCGCGAGAAAACCAGCACCGAGCGAAATAAATTCATCGTTGGAGACGGCAAAATCATCACTCAGAAGATCCTTCGCAATTTTTCCAAAAATTAAAGGAACAACCATTAAAAAGGAAAACCTTGCAGCTCGTTCTCGATCAATACCCAAGAGCACTGATACCGAAATCGTAGCGCCCGACCGCGAAATTCCCGGCAAAATGGCAATCGCCTGTGCAATACCAATGAGCAAAGCATTCCCAAAGCTTACTTTTTTATTAGTGTCTTTCGCCCGATCGGCCAAAAATAGTAATAAACCCGTGACCAAAAGCATCACCCCAACTAAAATAATCTGTCGATCAAAAAGCGTTTCCAAAATATCATCGAAGAAAACGCCAACCAAGGCGGCGGGAATCATAGATAAAATGATCTTAGCCGAAAATTCTGTTTCTTCGTTCCATTTGAATTGAAACAGGCCTTTTAGAATCTGTAGAATATCTTTCCAGAAAATAATAATGGTACTTAGTGCGGTGGCGCCGTGTAAGACCACAGATTTGAGCATACTTTGCTTCGCAATACTATCATCAGCCAAGAAAAACTTGGCTAATTCTAAGTGTCCACTACTACTGACGGGCAAAAACTCCGTAAGACCTTGAATGATCCCCAGAATAATATCATTGAGAATATCTTGCATGTTGTTGGTTTAGTTTGAATCAATCTTTAGCGTATTCCTAGAGCAAAACGCAAAGCTTAAGCCAAAATTGGTCTATCCTAAGAAAGATGGAGCACGCGTTCTCGAAATTGGAGGATTTAGGAAAAGAAAGCACCAATCGTTGCTGCCGATAGTTAGCTTTTATTAGCCCAAGATCAACCTTTAACAAAAGGCGAATACTAACGCAGCAAAGCGGTAGCCAATGAAAATAAAGCTTTTCCTTTCCTATGAAGTTTTTAAACAACTTCTATAAAAGAAAAAGAATGCTGCAAACAATTGCTTAATTTTTTACTTGAAAATAGCGTAAATCTCTACGGCAATCCCCGCAAGAATAACGATGGGCGCCAAAACCGTACGTCTAAAACCATAAATGATATCTGGATCCCAAGTATTCGGATCTGGCATGGAACCACCGGACATCAGTAGCAGACCGAGGGTAATCAAAGCCGCGCCAACGCCCATATAGATATAGTTCTCTCGCCCAAAAATGAGCGCTTCATTTTTGTCTACCGCGACCGTTGAAGTTTTTCTGTTAGAAACAGTAGGGCTAATCGTTCTTTTTTCCGCATCCGAAGCATTGGACTTGGAAGTGGTAACGACTACTTTTTTCTTATTAGATTTCTTACTCATATTATTTACTTTAGAAATACGTTCAAAACGCGAATAGGTTCTACTTTTGGGTAATTAGCGCGAATTTAAATGCTTAGGTTTGGCGGTAGCCCAAAAATTAAATGCACTAATCTTATCCAATTGAACTCCTTTTTTTGCAAAAAAAAGCAATTTATTGCGATAAAAATAATTCACCTCTATCTAAATTTGCGGCAACGCTTTAAAAAACGTTTTTTTAGCTTCAATCTTGCCTATCCGAGAGATTTTAATACAAATCGTCCAAGCGCATGGCTAAGTACTTGTACACAATAAAATAGGTGCTTAAGCTCATAATTAAAATACCGAGTGCCATTAAACCAATGAATACGATTAGTAAACTTGGTAGATCTTGCCAAGGATGAACCGAGGGAAAATTTTCTTGCACAAAAAACAGGACTAGACATAGCAAACCAATTGCCAAGAGCGAACTAAGGAAGCCACTGCGTAAACTTCGCCACAAATATGGCTTACTGATGAATTCCCAAGAAGCACCTACCAATTCCATATTTTTGATCAAAAAACGATTGGCGTATAAGGCTAAACGAACGGTATTATGGATTAAACTAATGGCGACGAGTAAAAACAAAAGACCTAGCACCATCGCTATCCAAGCCATTTGACTCAAATTAGCAGCAACCGAATCTAGCAAATCTTCTCTGTAGTAAACATCATTGACAAAATCCTGTGCCCTTAAATCCTGCGTGATAGATTGGATATTTTCAGGGGTAAGGTAACTAGAGTTGAGGTTGAATTGAATCACATTATATAATGGATTTACCATCTCCATGGCCAGCAAGTCTTCGCCTAAGGCTGCGCGCATCATTTCCAAAGCTTCCTTTTTTGAAATACGTTGAATCGAAGCTTTTTTAGTGTAGCGTTGTTTGGCTAGAAACTGTTCAATGCTTAGCATATCAGTAGTTGTAGCGCCATTTTCTATCTCTACGATCAAGTTAATCTGTTCTTTATAATTTTGCACCAATTGATTGGCCTGAATGGCTAATACACTAAAAAAGCCAAGCAGAAACAGGACTAGTGCGACACTAAGTGTTGCGTAGAAAAAATTAGGTTTTGACCGAATTCCGTTCGATGACATAGATTTTGCGCGCTTAAGTATGTATCAAGTAGCAATGCAAATTAACTCACGGATTAACTTGCTTCCTCTTTTGAGCAGCTTCTTCGTTGCTCAAAGCCTTCCTAAGCAACGGCTTAGGGTGATTTTCGTGCCTCGATGCTACTCAGGCGCACAAATTACTAAATAATTACATACTTTTCCGCTTAAGTAGCTAAGAAGCAGCAGGAAGCGGAACTAATCAAAAGCAATCTTTTGGAGCGCGGAATCGTTTTACTTTAGGCGAGTGGGGGATTAAGGATTTGGTGACCTTGATATAAATCACTAATTTGAGTGCCGAAAATTTGTAGATGCATTACTCCAGAATGGAAGCTTAATATAACCGGTTTGAATATTTTACAATAGCCTCAATGTTCATGTTGAAAGTTATCAATTATTACGGCCATAATATTACCGCAATGAATAAAACCTTATCTAACCAACGATTATATCGTTTGCTTTTTTTACTGCTGAGTTTCAGTCTAACGACACTTGGCACAGCACAAATTCGCCTAGAAAATCCTTCTTTCGAAGGAGAACCTCAGGATGCGACGATGCCAGCGGGCTGGCATGCTTGTGCCCAAGGTACTACGCCCGATATTCTTCCCGGCGCTTGGGGCGTTCGACAAGAAGCTTCGGACGGGGATACTTACATGGGATTAATTACGCGGGATGATGGTTCTTGGGAAAGTGTTGGGCAACGCTTGAGTGAGCCCATGAAAGCAAAAGAATGTTATGGCATCAGCATGGACTTGGCGCGATCAGATACTTATTTGGGCTATAGTATGCCGCTAAAGTTGAAAATCTGGGGTTGCAAAACGAAATGTTCGAAAGACCAACTACTCGGGGAAACGGATTTTATTAAGCATACAGACTGGAAGCGTTATCCATTTGCTTTCGTGCCGAATGAGGATTATAATTATATCATTTTTGAGGCACAATATATCTCGGGGATTAGCTTTGCGTATAAGGGTAACATTTTGGTAGATAATTGCTCAACGATTGATCGCTGTACCCGGGCTTCGTTGGAGTAGGAAGGATTAGGAGCATTGGGAAATAACGATGTCATGTGTCATGTCCTGAAAAAAGGAAGCAACGAATTGAATCGTGCTTCCTTTTTTATTTTTTTATTTTTTTATTTTTTTAGGAAAACTTATTGCTTTTCCGCTGCTTTGGCCTCCTTGGCTAATTCTTCCGCCTCGTCGTATAATTCTTTAATCTCTTCGACTAATTTTTCTTTATCTGCTTTGGCTGCTTCGCCCGTTTCTTCGGAAGCTTCTTTTGCCTTTGCGGATAGTTGATCTTTTTTGGCTTCTAATTCTTTGATGCGCTGTAAAATATGGCTATTTTCGTTGACTTCATCTTTCATTTTATCGAATAATCCCGTGATTTTTTCTAGGGCACCGTCGTACTTTCCTTGATCCAATTTTTCTCTTTCCGACTTAAAAAGGTCCAGCGTAGATTTCCCTAACTCTAAAGTAGACTTCCCGATTTTTTTAGTTTGAGCGAAGATATTCCTTGAAACTTCCTTTTCGGCTTCTGTCCCAAAGAAATAGTTGTAAGAGACAATGCCAATGGCTAGGAATATGGCTAATTTTAATAATGTCTTGATCATAGTTATCAATTTTATTGGAAAAAATTTTGGCTAAGATAAGCAAAAATACGTCATCTTATTTATTTGCGTTGCTTTTTCAGTAAGAGAACTTATTGCCAACAAATGAGCTTTACAATGGCAAAGCAATAAGCGTTATCCTTTGCTAAGTAAGGATTTGAGCAACGCAGCGGCGGTGAAAAAGGAGATGCAAGTTAATCTGTGATTCAATGCTGCGAACCTACTTAAGCTCAATTTATTTTAAATAGCCACTACGCAAGTCTAGCGTTTTTATGGACATTTTGCTACATTTTCCATATTTTCGCAGCTTGCTTTAAGAAACTTTTTTCGCAAGAAGGAAGTTATTAGCTAAAAGAAGTTGAATTTTGGATGAGATACGAAACAGGCGGACTAGATAAAGTGCTGATAATCAAAGTGCAATCGGTTTCAATTTCGAAGTATTAGGTTTTACTAATCGACTAAAAAAAAATTAGCATAGATCACAACCTCCAACAAAATCATTGATAATAAAATAAATTATGGACTACCAACCGAGAGTTATTGAAAAAAAGTGGCGGCAATATTGGAAAGAAAAGGAGACTTATAAAGTAAGCCACGAAAGTGATAAACCTAAGTTTTATGTATTAGATATGTTTCCCTATCCTTCGGGTTCTGGTTTGCACGTTGGTCATCCACTCGGCTACATTGCCTCGGATATCTTTTCTAGGTTTAAACGTTTGAAAGGCTTCAACGTATTGCATCCCATGGGCTACGATGCTTTTGGCTTGCCTGCGGAGCAATATGCAATTCAAAGAGGCGTACATCCTGCTATTTCTACGGCGGAGAATATTGAACGCTATCGAGAACAGTTGGATAATTTAGGTTTTGATTACGATTGGTCCAGACAAGTCAAAACGAGTGATCCTAATTATTACAAATGGACACAATGGATTTTCATCCAACTTTTTGAGCACTATTATAATCAAGCTTCCGCGAAAGCAGAAACGATTGTTTCCTTAGTGGCACAATTCGAAAAAGAAGGGAACGCTGCCGTAAAAGCTGCGACGACTCAAGAGGATATTTTTACCGCGGAGGAGTGGAACGCGATGTCACCCGCCGAGCAAGATGCTATTTTGATGAATTACCGTTTGGCTTACCGCAAAAAAGGCTTCGTCAATTGGTGTGAAGCTTTAGGTACCGTCTTGGCGAACGACGAAGTCAAAGATGGCTTATCCGAGCGGGGCGCACACCCAGTAGAAAAAAGAGCGATGTTGCAATGGTCGTTGCGTATTACCGCCTACGCAGAACGCTTGCTACGAGATATGGAAAATTTGGAATGGTCTGATGCTTTAAAAGCAATGCAACGGAATTGGATTGGTCGCTCGGAAGGCGCGCAATTATTTTTCAAATTGGAAGGCAACACCGAGCAAATTGAAGTTTTTACGACTCGTCCCGATACGATTTTTGGAGCGACGTATATCGTTTTGGCACCAGAACACGACTTAGTCAGTCAATTAACGACGGACGCACAACGAATCGCCATCGAAGCGTACCAAGAATACGTCAATGCTCGCTCGGAGCGAGAAAGAATGTCGGAAGTCAAAGAAGTAACGGGCGCATTCACGGGCGCTTACGCCATCAATCCATTCACCCAAGAAAGAATCCCAATTTGGATTGGCGAATACGTCTTGAAAGATTACGGTACCGGAGCGATCATGGCAGTACCTAGCGATGATGATCGCGATCACGCTTTTGCCGAAAAGTTCGACTTGCCGATCATTGAGGTGATTGATAAATCAGCTTATCCGGGCGCCACTCGTCACGATAAGTTGGGCAAAATGATTAATTCTGGATTTTTAGACGGGATGGAAGTGCCCGCTGCAATTGAAGCGGCCTTGAAGAAGATCGAAGAAATGGCCATTGGAGTGCGTAAAGTCAATTATAGATTACGAGACGCGAATTACAGCCGACAACGATATTGGGGAGAACCGTTCCCCGTATTTTATGATGAAAACGGCGTTTCTAAGGCGATGGACTTATCCAATTTGCCCTTGGAATTACCAGATTTGGAGGACTTTAAGCCTGCCTCCGGTGGGAAATCTCCTTTGGCAAGAAAAACGGAATGGGTTAATTTTTCGGAAGGATACGAACGAGAAACCGATACGATGCCTGGTTTTGCGGGTTCTTCTTGGTACTTTTTCCGCTATATGGATCCGAACAACTCAGAGCGTTTTGCTAGTGAGGATGCCTTAAATTATTGGCGAGAAGTAGACCTTTACGTTGGTGGCACGGAGCACGCAGTAGGTCATTTGATGTATTCGCGCTTTTGGAATAAGTTTCTTTTTGATAAAGGATTAGTCCCTTCCAATGAGCCGTTCAAAAAATTGATCAACCAAGGTATGATTCAGGGGCGATCTAATTTCGTTTATCGAGCCAACGAAGCCTTTGCGGAGGTTTTCTTTGAGCAAAAGATGAAAGATTTAGACTTGGATTTTCATACGGAATTTCCAGTAGGCGGTGCAATGGTAGATTTCGCTTTTCCGGAGCAAAAGTTAGTGATCGAATTGAAAAACTCACGTAGTTTAGCTCGATTTGTAGAAGAACAAACACCAATGATCGAAGCGCAAGGCTTTAAATTACTAGCCATTTCCGTAGAAGAAATTGCGGCTAATATACTTAGTTTTGATACGATCTTAGCGCGAGTCAAGAAAGCGTTAAAAGGAGAAATTGAACCGACTCGTTTTGACGGCTTTACGCCTAATCCAGCCTTCATCTCCTTGGATGAAGTAAGTGACCATCGCTTGGTAAGTGCTATTCACGTTGATATTAATTTAGTAGATAATGATATTTTGGACGTAGAGGCTTTCAAAGCTTCTCGGGAAGAATATGCAAACGCTATTTTCGTACTCAATGAACAAGGGAAATACAAATGCGGACACTTGGTTGAAAAAATGTCGAAGTCGAAGTATAATGTACAAAACCCAGATGACCTCGTTGAGAAATACGGCGCAGATGCTTTGAGAATGTTTGAAATGTTCTTAGGTCCCATTGAGCAATCTAAACCTTGGGACACGAAAGGAATTGACGGTGTCTCTAAGTTTTTGAGAAGGTTTTGGGGCTTGTTTTTCAATGAAGCGGGCGAGTTGAGTATTAGCGAAGCGCAGCCGACTAAAGAAGAATTGAAAGTTGCGCATTTAGCGATTAAAAAAGTGAACGAAGATATCGAACGTTTTTCTTTTAATACTTGTGTGAGTGGATTCATGGTTGCCGCCAACGATTTACGGAAATTAAACTGTAATAAGCGAGCGGTCTTGGAAGATTTGGTCATTTTGATCGCACCTTTCGCACCACACATGGCAGAAGAATTATGGCATTTATTAGGACATCAAGAAAGTGTTACCAAAGCGAGTTATCCAGTAGCTAATTTGGAGTATTTACAGGAAGATTCCGTGGAATATCCTGTTTGTGTCAATGGTAAAAAGCGTGCTTTGGCCAGTTTTGCAAAAGATGCCTCCAAAGAAGACATGGAGCAATTTGCCTTGAATATGGAAGAAGTGAAAAAATGGACTACAGATAAAACGGTACGCAAAGTAATTGTCGTGCCGGGAAGAATGATTAACGTGGTAGTAGGCTAGTACCGTTTACTATACCTAAAAAAATATCTTAATGCTCAAATCCTTGCTTGATTACTGATCGGGCAAGGATTTTTTGTCTTTAAGTCATTGTTCCGCCTAAAATATTCGAGGAAACGGGTTCTAAAGTTTGTACTAATAATCTTAAAATTATTTTTTCTGAGAGAAATTTTCTATTTTGGGATAACACACCCATTTGATTGAATAAAACAATTTTATTCAACTGATTTCAACAAATTAAGCATAATAATTCCCCTTTAGGTTAAACAACTTCATTGGTATTTACTAAAATATCAAGGGCAATTATTATTTTGTTAAATCCCTAGTATTTGTTCAGTACCAAGATCGAATCTATTACATTTGTGTCAAATATGTATTGCTTGGAGGCCAAAAAAAGCAAGCATACTAACATCCAAAAACCATCAAACTTATATCTATGAAGAAACTGCACAGTTTTCATTGGATAGTCTTGATTTGTTGTTACTTAGTATCCACTAACTTGTACGCTCAAGGAAACTGTACCACGGCAATTCCTTTATTGCCCGGTACACAACAATGCGCGAATACAATGGCTGGTGGTGATCTATTTGACGATAATCTCTGTCTGGGAAGCTATGCCGGTGGCGATGATTACCTCTTCGTTTATACCGTTCCCCTAGCGGAAGATGGTTTTGTAATGGAACTTCAACTCAGCTCGACCAGTATTCGTACGGGAATCGCAATTTCTGCGGGTTGCCCCGAAGCAGGTGGCGGAGTTTGTCTAGGAAGTGCAACCAGTCCTGCGGGCAATGAAACCCTAGTCAGTCAGGCCTTAACGGCAGGACAAACTTATTACGTCCACATCTCAAGCTTACCTGCGCCGCAAAATATTTCCTTTTGTTTGAATACGCTCATCGGTCCTGTTGGCTGCACCAACCCTTTAGCCACTAATTACAATCCTTTAGCGACGATTAATGATGGGAGTTGCACATTTCCTAGCCCAACGACTACTTGCGGTAGTTTCACAAGTATGCCCCTAGATTCTATTGATAATACCTTAGCCATCGTTGAAGATACGATTAGCGTGAACTTGGGAATGATGGAAGCCTTGACGGACTTGGATGTAGTATTAGATTTAACGCACACCGATCTTTCTGATTTGGAAATCCAGCTGCAAAGTCCAAAAGGAACAATAGTGGTTTTAATGGCAAATCAATGTAGTAATACGAGTGATTTGCAACTTCGCTTTGACGATGATTCTGGCGCGCTAGATTGTAGCAATACCAGCAGTGGATTTTTCCGACCACCGAATGGCCAACTGCGAGATTTTAATAATGAATTAGTTGATGGAGATTGGATTTTAAAAATAATAGATGGTTCTGGCGGTGATCATGGTAAATTATTACAATGGTGTTTGTTACCAACTACAAATGCTGTAAGCTGTCTGGCACCCACCAACCTCGCCACTCCCGAAGTAAATTTTAACTTTGCCAGTTTAAGCTGGACGGATAACAATACTAGTTCCTCCACTAGTTGGGAAATTGAGCTCGGTCCACAGGGCTTTACGCCAACGGGAACCGCTACCCACAGTGCTGGCATGAATAATCCTTATCAATTAACGGGACTAATTCCAGAAACGACCTACGACTTTTATGTGCGTAGCAATTGTGGAATGGGGGATTATAGTTTTTGGGCAGGACCCGCTTCTTTTTCAACATTTATTAGCAATCCTTCCGTTTGCGGAATGAATTTACCAATTGCAGATAACACTTGTAATGCCAACAACGAATTTCTAGTAAAAGTCAATAACGCCCCGGCGGATCAAATGGGGATTAATGTGATATTAGAAGAAGTGCGCTTGATCATCGCGCATCCTTGGGATAATGATTTAGATATCAGTTTGATTTCTCCTAACGGTGTAGTTGTAGAACTCTCAACGGACAATGGAAGTGGTGATGATAATTACGGCGCACCCTCAGATCCTAGCTGCGGAGCTTATACGGCATTCTCTAGTGACGAATGTTTACCCGTATCAATTTTAGATGGCATTGCTCCTTTCATTGGAAGTTATTTGCCAGAAGGCAGACTCAACGACTTTCACGATGGAAGTAATCCTAATGGAATTTGGAAGTTGAAAGTTTGTGATGATGCGAATGGGGACGAAGGATTTTTAGAATTTGTGGAACTGGTTTTTGCAACCACCGCTTGTCCCGCACCAAGTGATTTAACCGTATCTCAAATCGAGGCAACTAGCCTTGAGCTCAGCTGGGCACCCGGCGGATTTTGCAATCAAACCATCATTGAATACGGATCGCCAGGTTTTTTGCCGGGATCAGGTTCAACTGCGGGAGCAGGAACCGTTGTTGTGCTTACTTGCCCACAAAATTTTCCTTTTACTTTAACTGGACTCAACGAATTAACGGATTACGAATTTTACCTAAGAGAAGAATGTAGTCCTGGAATATTTTCAAAAAATACCTGCGTAGCCAGTGCCCGTACGGACTGTAATACAGCACCAACAAGTCTGCTCGAAAACTTTGATACACAAACCAACTGTCCTACGAGCTGCGGTGCCGTCTGCGCAATTAGTGGAACTTGGCAAAACAGTACTGCCGACAATTTTGATTGGCTTGTTGATAGTGGAGGAACAACCTCTTCCAATACGGGACCTGCTGATGATATCACCGGCGGCGGTAATTATATTTATATCGAAGGTTCCGGTGCCGCTTGTCAAAATGGAAAGCGAGCGATCTTGCGATCCAATTGTATTGGGGTAGAAGCGAGTACTGGAACTTGTCATATGTCCTTCAATTATCACTTGTTTGGTGCCAATGTAAATCAACTAAAATTAGAAATTACCACCGATGGTGGAAATACTTGGACAACCCTTTGGCAACGCCTCGGCAACCAAGGCAATCAATGGGAAAAAGCATTCATTGACTTGAGTACATACCATAGTCTAAATGTTCAATTTCGCTTCACGGGAAGTGGCGGGGCAGGCTTTGCGGGAGATATTGCTTTAGATGAAATTCGTTTTTACGGCTCTTTAGATCTTGGTGCTTCGGTGAATATTTTTTATGCGGATGCGGATACCGACGGTTTTGGAAATCCACAAGATAGTATCTTTAGTTGCTTACCTACTGCACCGTCAGGTTATGCGGCAAATAAGCTAGATTGTAATGATCAAAATGCTTTAGTAAATCCATTAGCAGCGGAACTTCCTTGCAATGGACTTGATGACAATTGTAACGGTCTCGTTGATGATTTAGTCGTATTGGACCCCGTAGTTAAGGATACTATGATTTGCCAAGGGCAATCCGTTACCATAGTTAGTCCGAGTACGGCCGTCGGTAACTTATATTGGTTTGAGCAGGCTAATGGTGGTAATCCAATTGCTACGGGTAATAGTTTTACAACGCCAATTTTACAAACAGATCAGAGCTATTTCTTACAAGATTCTTCGAACGTTAATCCTAGTTTGAGAATTACGGAAATTGATTTGGGAACACACGATGCCATCGAAATTCAAAGTATCGGTACCGCTGGAGATTATACGGGATGGACGGTTGCGGTAAGTAATAGTTACACAGATATCAATATCGTAAATCCAGCACTATGGATGCTCGGAAGTATGCTGAATAATGAAGTCGCTTACCGAACAGATAATCCGGTGGATAATTTTTGGGGTTCTAATATTCTTTGGGGAGCAGGTGCTTTTCCCATGGTTTCGGGTTGGGCAATTATCCTTGATGCGCAAGGAAAAGTAGTAGATGCATTATTCTGGGGCTGGCCCGATTCGGAGATTGCTTCGTTTAATACCACCATTAACGGCTACGCTATTACGGCTGCTCAATTGCCTTGGACAGGCATGGGAATTGACGTTAGCAATAATTGTTCTACGGGTAATACAATCCAATTGACTACCGAAATTGAAATGGATCAAGCCACTGATTATCGCAATTGTGTTGCTAGTAATTTGGGCGAGGAAAATCCAAATCTCGGCGTACTTTTAGCTTGTACGAGTAATCGCGTTCCCGTAAATATAACCGTACTTGCGCAACCGGATATTATGACGACGGATATGCCTTTTATTTGTCTTGGCGAAAGCTTCGATTTGAACACGGTAAACATCGTAGATTTAAATCATGCGAATGGAACGATAAGTTTCCACCAAGAGCATCCTGCTACTGCCATGAATTTACTTCCTAGCCCCATCGTAACGCCAACTACGGATACTAGTTTTGTAATTCTCTCAACTTCAGCGGGCGCTTGTACCTCCGAAACTACAATAAATATTCACCTTAATGAATTACCGGAAGTTACGATTGCTCCCACGGGGATGGCTTCCATTTGTAATAACGAATCCATTAGCCTAACGGCAAGTCACGCAGGGAGCGGAGCATCGCCCTTTAGCTATACGTGGAATACTGGAGATACAGGACCCAAATTAACCATTGCGGCTAACGCAAATACACCCGCGACGAGTACTTATACGGTGACCATCACAGACGCAAAATCTTGTACCAATACCGCAGATTTCGTTTTAAACGTACCCGGTAGTATTACGTCAATTGCTGTACTGGGCACAACGGATGTAACTACTTGCGGAGGCACAGATGGTACAATTACTCTAAGCCCGGTTGATGGAATTAGTCCCTACGATTATGCTTGGGAAGGTCCGGTGATGGGCGTTGCCAATCAAGTTGCAGGTACCTTTAACCTAACGGGCTTGGCACAAGGTTCTTACCGCGTTACGATCTCGGATAATAGTAATTTATCCTGCCAAATCATCGTACCTTTATTGATCGTTAATGGTCCTGATGCCGCAGTGAGTTTAGCGGCTTCTAATAACGTTTCTTGTCATAATGGTTCGGATGGAGCGATTGATATTTCTACGACTGGGATCAATCCTAGTTTTTTGTGGAGCGATGGAGCGACGTCGGAGGATCTTAGTAATTTATCGGCAGGTAATTATTCGGTGACGGTGAATGCAGGAGTGTGCTCTAATGTACTAAGTAATATCGAAATTACAGAGCCGGCAATGATTAGCACAGCAATTAATAGTTTGCAAAGCGTAAGTTGTTTCGGTGGAAATGATGGAGCAATAGATTTACAGGTGAATGGTGGTCAATTACCCTATCAGTTTCTATGGACGAATGGTGCTACAACCGAAGATTTAACACAACTGAATGCTACTACGTATCGGGTCACCGTTACAGATGCTAATGCTTGTACGATCGTTTCTCCCTTTACTACGCTGGACGAAGCCACACCAATCTCTTATAGTATTTCTGATCAGCAAGCGGTAAGCTGTGCCGGTGCTGCCAATGGTAGCATTGAATTACTAGTTACGGGAGGAACTGGGCCTTATAGTTACGAATGGAATACTGGCGCGAACTCAAAGAATTTAAATAATATTCCCGCCGGCATTTATGCACTAACCATTACCGATGCACTTTTTTGTCAAAAAATAACGGATCCAATTAGTATCGGACAACCTGCCAGTTTAAGCCTTAGTTTAAATGCTTTAACTCATCCTCTTTGTAATACAGTTGCCAATGGAAGCATTGATTTACAAGTTACCGGAGGAATGCCACCGTATCAATTTTTGTGGAATACGAATGCTACTACAGAAGATATTACCAATCTTGATCAAGGAACGTATGTACTTACCGTTACCGATGCCAATCAATGTACCGTAAGTTCTAGTCCAATCGTTTTGGCTTACGCAAATACTTTAGTGGCGAGCTTAGATCAACTAGCACATACAACTTGTAAAGGAGTCGACGATGGTAGCATTGAGCTTACCGTCCAAGGCGGACAAATGCCTTATCAATACCTTTGGTCGAACGCAGCGACTACTCCGCATATTAGTGGTTTGGCAGAAGGAGCGTACCAGCTTTCCGTGACGGATAATAATGGCTGCTTTTTAGCAAGTTCGGCTTTTACAATTATTGCTCCCCAAGTATTACAGTTGACAATCGATTCGGTGCAAAACATTTCCTGTAATGGGCTTACCAATGGATTAATTGATATTGCGATGGTGGGCGGAATGGAACCTTATCACTACTTGTGGAACGAAGGCACTACGAACGAAGATTTGGTAGGTTTATCCGCAGGGAATTACTTTTGCGAAATTGAAGATGATCAAGGTTGTCGTTTTCGAACGGATGTTTTTAATATCACGAGCCCCGATAGTCTCCGAGTAGATTTGACGGCAATTGAATCGGTCAGTTGTAATGGGATTGCGGATGCAAGCATTGATGTTTTAGTGACGGGGGGAACAATACCTTATACTTTTCTTTGGAACAATGGCAGCACCACGGAAGATTTGTCGGAGATTCCTACTGGGAATTATAAATTGACGGTAATGGATGCGAATGATTGTGTAGTTAGCAGTCCTTCTTTTCCGGTTGTCGAACCAGCTCCGATTGAAATCATTGTTGATCGGGTAGATAACGTAGCTTGTACGGGAGAGGAAGGCGGTTTGATTGAAGTATCAGTGACCGGAGGAACCTTACCTTACCAATATTTATGGAATACAGGACAAACAACGGAGGATATTTTAGACTTAGAAGCAGGTTCGTATACGCTTACCGTTACTGATGCCAATAATTGCAAACGGCTCGTCTCTTCGATTTTAGTAAGTCAATTGATTGGAGGACTAACGGTTGAGACTCATTATCAAAAAGACTTAACTTGTAATGGTGATGAAGATGGTGCTTTCGCTGTAACTGTTACGGGAGGCATTGGTCCTTATCAGTACAATTGGAGTAATGGAACGGAATATGACATCAACCAAGCTACCGATACTTTGCAGGGTTTATCCGTAGGCAGTTACCTGGTGACGATTACAGATGATAAAGGTTGTGTAGGCGTTTCGCCAACGGTGACAATAAGCGAACCTACCGAATTATCTTTTTGGGTATCCAACGTTGAGCATATCCAATGTTTCGGCGAAGCAACGGGGGCTATTGATTTAGAAATTACGGGAGGAGAAAGTCCCTATACTGTTGTTTGGAGCAATGATTCTATCGGCAAGAGTATTTATAATTTAACGGCAGGAACCTATAGTTTTACCATCATTGATGGAAATGGTTGTCTAAAATCTTCGGTACAGCCATTAGTGATCAGCCAACCGAGTAATCCAATTGCCTTATTCGATATTCAACAGACCAATGTGGCTTGTTTTGGAGACGGCGATGGAAGTATTAATATAACGCCTTTCGGCGGAATTGCACCTTTCTTTTTTGAGTGGAGTAATGGTCTTTTTAACGAAGATTTGCAGGGCTTGAGTGGAGGAGATTATCAATTGACGATTACAGACTTGAATAATTGTGTCTTCATTTCCCCCGTATTTACGATTACAGAACCGATCGCTCCTTTGGTATTGGAGGAAGACAGCACGGAAGTGATTCCTAATCTTTGTGCCGGAGAAGAATTAGGGCAGCTTTCCGTAACACCGACGGGCGGAACGTTACCATATGACTTTCATTGGAGTAATACGGCTTCTACTGCTGATTTAGAAAATCTTGTAGAAGGGGTTTATCGGGTTACCATTACGGATCAAAATAGTTGTTCGATAGTATCGCCTTGGTTCTCGATCACGACGCCGATGCCTTTGGTGCTGGATACCATCACCAGTACTGCAACTTACAACCAAGCGGATGGGACCGCAACAGTATTTCCATCGGGCGGAACGAGTCCTTACTTCTACGCTTGGGACGAAAGCGCTGCCAATCAAACGAATGCAACGGCAACGGGATTAACGGCTGGGAACTATACCGTTACTGTCACGGATAATAATGATTGTACCGCCATCGTGGAACTTACGGTAGGTAATGGTTTAGCACCCGTCAGTACGCAAGAAATGGAAGCGCTGACCAAATTTGTTTTATTTCCTAATCCAAGTACGGGCTTGGCGCAGTTGGAGTTGACTTTTAAGGAAGTGGTACAATTGGAGTTACAAGTTTATACCATTTTAGGTAAGCAACTCCGCCAGCTTAGTTTTGATCGGGTAGAGCAACTAAGTCATCACTTAGACCTAAGCGAGTGCGAAGCTGGAATATATTTGATCAAACTCAAGGTGAACGAAAATCAATGGTTAACCAAAAGATTGGTCATCTTAGATCGATAGGGTAAGTTCCTCTTGAATTTGATCGTAAAATTTAAACAACTACGGAGTTTAATCAATAATTTTGAAGGTCGTACGTCGATTAACTTGATGATCTTCTTCGCTACATCTTGAACACACACAATCTACCGCCAATAAATTCTCTCCGTATCCTTTCGCTGTTAAGCGTTCCGTCGCAATGCCGTTGGCAATCAGATAATCAACCGCAGCTTGCGCTCTTTGTTGCGAAAGTCGTTCGTTGTATTTGTCATTTCCTTGGCAATCCGTATGCGAGGACAACTGAATTTTAATAGCAGGGTTTCTGACTAATAATACAGCGAGTTTATCCAAAGTTGGTTTGGCATCATTACGAATATCAGACTTATCAAAATCGTAGTAAATGTTATCAAGCGTAATTTCCTGATTTTTAAAAATCTTATCGAGGACAATCTCCACTTCATAGGTCGTAACGGGGTTGCTAGGATCTTGACCAATCCCACGGGTAGAAAAATTGGTGTTATTATTTAAATAATTATCCTTGTAGGCAAAAAAGTCATAATCGGTATCTTGTTCCATTTCAATGGTAAATAAACCGTCCTCTCCGACAATCACCGTTTTACGTTGCTTACCAACCTTAATGTCAACCTTCGCTGCATCCAAGGGCTTTCGACCGAGAACTTGGCTATTGGGATTATTAGGAATTTTATAAATTTTTTCTAAAACGTATCCTTGCAGGATCATTTTGTAAACGATCGGTTCTGGTTCTTTTGTCGTGTCAATCGGTGGCGGCGGCGGTGGAGGAGGAGGCACTCCTTTTTTAAACTTAAAAATATCGTCCGCACCTTTTCCAGTTCGTCGCGATGAACTAAAGTAGCCTTGTTGTAGGATATCTTTTTCTTCGGGACTTCTACGATCTACCACGTAACTAAAGTCATCCGCACCAGAGTTGATTGGTGCTCGTAAATTATGCAAGGGACTCCAGCGATTATTCTTCATTTTGTAAGAACTGAAAATATCCAGTCCGCCCATTCCCGTATGGTAATCCGAAGAAAAATATAAAGTATCGCCATCAATAAAAGGGAATTTCTCGTCGCCGGGGCTATTAATGGAACGGCTAAGTAGCTTTGGCTCGTCCCATCCTTCGATGTTTCGCTGGCTACTGTAAATATCAAATCCGCCCCATCCTTCTGGATTGTCAGCGGAAAAATACAAGGTTTTACCATCTTTACTCAGGCTCGGGTGACCATAATTGATTTGCGGAAGAATAAAGTTTAGCATTTCTGGTGTCGACCAGCTTTCACCTTCTTTTCGACTGACCATAATCTTACAATAATTATCGGCACGTTCGTCTTCGTCGAAGCAACGCGTAAAATACAGCTCCGTAAAATTGGCATTGAAGCAGACGGTTCCTTCGTTCGCAGGCGTATTGATATTTTGATCAAAAGTACTAACTCGGTTGTTTGATAAATCTACTACAAATAAGTCAGAGAATTGCTTCCCCGTCCAATTGTAAGCATCTTCTCCCGTGCTGGCTTTACGATCAGAAGTAAAAACTAGCTGTTGATCGCCGTATAAGCTGGGCGCATAATCCGCCGCAGGACTATTAAAATCATTCGGTAGTATTTCATAACCTGTTTTTTCCATATCTTCCTTCCAGCGTAGAGCGACCTCACAGGCGGTAATTTCCCGGCGGTATTCGTACGGACTTCCAATTTCAATTCCTAGGTTTTTGAATGCTTTTTTAGCCTCCTCGTATTGCTCGGTTTGTTTTAGACCATATGCTTGATACTTCAGGGCGTCGGGACCAAAGTTATTGTCGTAAGCAGTTTGGTACCAAGAGATGCTTTCTTCCGTTTGATTGGTTCGGCGGTATGATTCTGCGAGTAGGAAGGCAATTTTTCCTTTGGTAACGCGACTTTTTTCTTTTTTGAACTCTTTTTTAAGCATGGGAATTGCTACGGAAAATTGCTTGCGTTGGTAAGCCGTTTTTCCATCTCGAATTTTTTGCGTAAAGTTACAAGCAAAACTGCTCAAGAGCGCAAGGGTAAGGATGTAGGTTAAAATCTTATTCATATTTGCAATTTAACAAATTTGATTTAGCTAGTATACTGTGCTTAGAATTTTTTTGTCAGTGGTCTGCATTTAGCTTTCAAACAGACCGTAGAACTTGATTGGCTGGCTTGGTTTCGTAGAAGCTGTTGGCAAAATCGAGAAGAAAAATTTATCGCTAAGATCTCGTTACCATTGCTTAGCAGTTAAACGTTGAAGCCTAATGCTTTGTTGCTTAATTGAATCTTTGTGTTGCAGCGCACACTTAGGCGTCGAGTAGCGGGCGTCGCAGCCTATAAACGCACCAAGTCCAATATGGGGCAGAAAGTAGCACTGAGCAAGCTGCTTTTGCGGTAGGTAGATGAAACGAGGGGAGCGAAATGGACTAAATGAGCGGTAGGGGCATAAAAAAAGCCCGCCATGAGAAGCGGGCTTTGAAACGAATCTTACAATTTTTTAACCAAAACTTACATTTACAAAAAAGGCAAGAAGTATGCCAACAAGATTAATATTAAAAATATAATTATGATGAAGGCTGAATTTTAACATTTAATACCCAAAAAACTGTTTATTCACAAAAAAAAGCTTCCCTGACTAGTCAGAGAAGCTTTTTTATTTCTATTGAAAATTAGACTGTGCTAATTTATTTTGCGGTAGTACGGGCGAAGCCACTTTTCTTTTTCTTTTCTTTTGGCTTGATTTCACCAGAAAGATCCGACATAATTGGTGTCGCTACGAAAATAGAAGAGTAAGTTCCTACGATGATACCAACTAATAATGCAAAGGCAAATCCTTTGATACTACCACTACCGAAGATAAATAGCATCAGTACCACGAATAAAGTCGTTAACGACGTAATCACAGTTCTACTGACAGTACTACTTACGGCACTGTTGATAATATCTTCTTTGCTCTTACCAGAGTAGTTATTCATAAATTCTCGAATTCTATCAAATACAACCACCGTATCGTTAATCGAGTATCCAATTACCGTCAAAATAGCGGCAATGAACGCTTGATCAATTTCCAGTGCGAATGGAAGTACGCCGTGTAGAATTGAGAAAATAGACAATACCACTAAGGTATCGTGGAACAAGGCCGCAACGGCACCTGCACTAAATTGCCATTTGTTGAATCGAATCAAAATGTATAAGAAGATCAACAATAAGGCAAAAACGGTAGCATAAAGGGAGCTTGACTTAATATCATCGGCGATCGTTGGGCCAACTTTACTTGACTGACCGACGTGAACGCCGCTTCCTTCTGGATCTTTGAAATTATCCAAACTAATATTTCCTCCTGCTACTTGATTAACGCCGGCGTGTAATCGTTCCATTACTTTATCCTGTACATCAAGATCGTTATTATTGATTAAGTAACTGGTCGTAACATTAACGGTATTCGCACCATCTACTTCTTTTACCACGGTACTTGCGTTGGTAAAGCTTGTATTGAGCGCTTCTCTTAAGGCATCAGTATTTACCTCAGCATCATTAAACTCGATATTGTAAGAGTAACCTCCTTTGAAGTCAACGCCATATTCAAAGCCTTTAACACCATAAGAAATAATCCCCATGGCAATAATGGCAAAAGAAATCGCATACGCAATTTTACGTTTGCCTAACCAGTCAATATTTAATCCCGTGAATGCATTCTTAGAAAAAGAAGTCCAGAAGGTTAAATCGTTGCCTCTGGTAATGGTCCAGTATTCAATCATCAAACGACCGACTAAAACGGCAGTGAAAAGAGAGAATAATACCCCAATAATTAAAACTACTGCAAATCCTTTAATTGGACCCATTCCGAAGTAGGCTAAGACGAATGCCGTCAAAATGGTCGTAACGTTCGCATCAATGATGGCAGAGTAGGAGTTCGCAAATCCATCTTTGATTGCCATTAAGGTTGTTTTGCCTTCTAGCAATTCTTCCCGAATTCTTTCATAAATGATTACGTTCGCATCTACCGCCATACCGACTGTTAATACGATACCGGCAATACCAGGTAAGGTTAAAACGGTACCGAAAGAAGCCAATCCTCCAAAAATGAAGAATAAGTTAAGGAACAACGCGATGATAGAAACGATTCCACCACCTCCGTAGTACAAGACCATAAATAAAAGGACTAATCCAAAACCAACAACCAAAGAGTTGATACTTCGGTTAATGTTTTCTTGTCCTAAAGTTGGTCCTACTAAAGCTTCCTGAATAATTCTTGGCTTCGCAGGTAATTTACCAATTTGTAAAATCTTCGCTAAATCCGCTCCTTCCTGAATACTGAAATCTCCAGTAATCTGTGAACGACCACCGGTAATCGGCTCGTTTACTCTTGGTGCAGAATATACTTTATCATCTAGGATGATCGCAATTTCTCGATTGTTGTTTTGAGAAGCTTTCGTCGTCAACTGTGCCCAAGTTTTAGCACCTTGACCATTCATCGTCAACGAAACTTGTACTTGACCACTCGTTGGATCAGGATTAGAACTAGCATCAATAATATTATCACCTTGTAAAGGTGCTTTTCCACCTTTAGTGTTCATTTTGATACCATATAATAAGTAATCCGTCGTGTATTTACCCGTTTCAGGATCTTTGACTGGTTTATTAGACCAGCGTAAGCCTAAATCTTTAGGTAATAACTTTTTTACTTCTTCTTTTGCTAATAACTCATTGATCGCTTTGATCTTGTTCTTCGGTGCCGTTCCAAATACGGGTAAACCCAACGAACCCGTTCGGTTGAGTTGTAACATAGATAATAGTGGACCTTGACTTCCAAAAGGATCAGCAGGGACAACTGTACTATCAATACTAGCGATTTCTGTTGTCGCATTACCTAGAGAATCTAAAACGTAAGTTGTATCAACTCTGATATTTTGAACTTCCTCAACGGCAGTCGTATCATTTGATTGTAGTTGTTCTAGCTTTTTGTCGGCAGCAACGAGTGCATCCATGGCTTTACCATCAGTAATTCGGTAAACATCCCAAAATTCTAGTTCGGCGGTCGTTTGCAAGAATTGTCTTGCTCTTTCTGGATTTCGAACTCCTGGTAATTCCACTAAGATCAAATCTCTAGAAGCATCTAGGGAAACGTTAGGCTGGGATACCCCAAATTCATCAATTCGCTCTTTCAAGCGTTCAAAAGTACGATTCACCGTTGCATCTGCTTCTGCTCTAATGATTCGAACCACTTCAGCATCTGGTGTTTCAAAGTTGATTTTATCTCGCAAGCTTTCGTTTCTAGCGAAAATTGGACCTAACTTCTTAGTACCGTTACTTTTTTCTTGAAAAGCATCGGCAAAAAGCGTTACGTAGTCGGCTTGGTTTTCAGTTTGGTTTTTGGTGGCTGTTTCTAACGATTCTAAAAAAGTCGGATCCTTACTATCATTGGCTAGCGTACGAATGAAATCTCTCAGATCCACTTGCAATACGACACTCATACCTCCCTTGAGGTCAAGTCCGAGCGCTAATTGCTTGCTCTTTAACTCTTGATAAGTAAAATCCTTAAATAAAGGAATACTAAAAATAACTTCATTGGACATTGAGTCCAGGTACCTGGTTCTTGCGGCGGCCTCTACAGGCGCTTTTTCGTCTTCAGCAAAACTTGCTGCGATACGGTTTGCATATTCTTCTGCATCATTTTCTACACCCCTGGTTGGAAGTAGGTAGAAATACTGCAGTAAACAAACTACGGTAATAACCACAAGAAAAAACTTAATAAGACCTTTTCCTTGCATAATAATTAGAATTTATAATTTAGAATAGTTAGAAAAAAACTCCGCGAATATACAGCTTTTAATAAACAATTGCCCGTTTTTAGTAAATATTACAAAAAAATTTAAAGGGTTTTCGCATTTTATGGGAGGCAGTTATAATGCCAAATTCACCTATTTTTGTGCTAACTAGCTTAATATTTGCAATATTCAAAAAACTTTTCTATTATTCGCCATCTTTTTTATTCAGAAGTTGTTTATACCTTATGTACTAAGCGTCAACAATTTCTATCACAAAACGTAAAACATTCTAATATGGGATTATTTTCATTTCTAAAAAATGCCGGTTCAAAGGTATTAACTAAAAAAAATGCTAAGGCCGTCAAAACTGAGGAAATCATAAAGTTAGAAGCTAAATTATTAGCTAAACAAAAAATGATATTACTACAAGGAGTCGTTGAAAGTTTGCCTTTCGACGTAGAAAATTTAAATCTTAAATATAGCGATGATAAAGTTACCATATTTGGTCAGGTAGATTCTCAAGAAGAAAGAGAAAAAGTAGTGCTTGCTTTAGGAAATGTTGCTGGTATCGCAAAAGTGGATGATCGACTTTCAGTCGTAAAGCCTGCGCCCGAAGCACAGTTTTATACCGTTAAAAAAGGAGATACTTTAGGTAAGATTTCAAAAGAAGTCTATGGTGCCGCGAAACACTACAAAAAAATCTTTGAAGCAAATAAACCAATGTTGAAAAGCGCTAATTTAATTTATCCTGGTCAGCAATTGCGGATTCCAGCATTAGATAATGCTTAAATGGTACTTGCCTTTCGGCAAAATCATTTCAAATCTTAAAACGATTTCATACCATTAAGGCCTTGTTTATCATAAACAAGGCCTTAATTATTTAGCACTCCTTAGTATTACGGTTATTTCCTTTGAGTCACCACATTCGTCGGTTGCCCTGCCAAGAACGCAACAACGTTATCCACTAAGTCATTCATTAATCGTTGTCTAGCAGGTTGCGAGGCCCAAGCGATGTGTGGCGTGAGTAGACAATTCTTGATCCCCAATAAAACGTGATCCTTCGCTGGTGGCTCTGTACTCAATACATCCAACGCAGCGGCAGCCAACAGATTCGTCTGTAAAGCTTCCTTCAAATCTTCCTCTTGGATTAAATCGCCTCGCCCCGTATTGACTAAGATTGCCGTGGGTTTCATTAATTTCAAGTTAGATAAATTAATAATACCTTGGTTCTGAGCAGTTAATGGTGCATGCAGCGTCAGTACATCACTCTCTTGTAAAAGGGTTGTAAAGTCAACGAAACGGACGCCTTCCTTCGCATCTCGCACCGGGTGTTTATGGTGTGCAATGACTTTCATCCCAAATGCCAAGGCAAGGTCCGCTACTTTTTGTCCGATTCTTCCCAAACCATAAATTCCCATGGTTTGATCCGCCAACTCAGGAATGGTACTCAAGGAATAGGAAAAGTCCGAACAGTTGGTCCAATCACCTTCCTGTACACTTTGATGATGAAGTTGCACTTTATTGGTCAAAGCCAAAATCATAGCAAATACGTGTTGTGCTACGGCAGTTGTACTGTAGCCAATCACATTACAAACCACGATGTTTCGAGCGTTTGCTGCCGCTATATCAACATTATTATAGCCCGTCGCGGAAACGCAAATACACTGCAAATTGGGCAACTGTTCCAGTAGCTCCGCTGTCAATTTTACCTTATTCACCACCAAAATTTGAGCATCTTGACTGCGCGCAATGATTTCCTCGGGCGGTGTGCGATCATAAAGGGTCACTTTCCCTAGTTTTTGTAGATTTTGCCAGTCCAAATCTCCGGGATTGAGGGTGAAACCGTCAAGGACTGTAATGATGGGCATTTGTAGCATGGTTGTATCTTTAAAAGGTATTCCTTTTTTATGAAAAAAGGTTTAGCAGACATCAAAAAGGAACTTTTTCAGTAAACTAATCCACTGATTCTCTATGTTATATAGTATAATTGGGATAGATTTAGTAACCCTATTCTGGTAATTTTACGACAAAGAAAGCACAATTGTTAAGCAGGATTAGACTTTCTGTTTGAGAATTAATACTTTTGTTATTGAATTGCGAAAAAACCAAATTTAAGTTGAAAAACGTATTTTTATTTGAGCTTTATTTCAATATTGGTAAACCGTAATATTCAGCTACCCCGCGTAAAGCAAAGATACCAAGATCAACAGCAAAGCAAAATAATTTACACAAAGTTGTTTTAGAATGATGTTCAAAGTAGCTTTTAATTCCCTGTAATTTTTTTTATATTGTCAAGTTACGGAATGCTAACCAAGCATTTCAAAACAAGAACTTTTTAAAGTTCGCGTTAAACTTAATTGTTACCGCAAACTTTCGGTAAAATACAAGTACTGAGAACTTTTTGACCATTTGAAAGTTATTACTCTTAAAGAAAGGCACGAGGCCTACTAGACAAAATTCCCATGATATGAAATTTAATACATCCACTTTCTTTTCTATAATATTGCTGTGTTTATTTAGCCAATCTGCCTTTTCCCAAATCTACATTAATGAAGTGCTCGCCGTCAATGATGCTTCCATCACGGATGCACAAGGAGAACACGATGATTGGATTGAAGTCTACAACGCAGGGACAGATCCGGTAGATTTAGGAGGTTTTTACTTCACGGATGATCTCAACGAGCCGACGCTTTGGCAAGTGCCCAATAATGATCCTGCCGCAACTACGGTTCCTGCGGGAGGATTTTTAATCTTTTGGGCAGATAAAGATACCGATCAAGGTGCAAACCATTTAGATTTTAAATTGAGTGGTGGTGGCGAAGATGTCGCGATTTATATGCCCAACGGTACTAATTTGGTTGATGGCATTACTTACGCAGAGTTGGCGAGTGATATTTCTTTTGGTAGAACTACCGACGGAGGAAACAACTTGCAAGTATTTGCCAATCCTACGCCGAATGCTTCCAATGAAACGGTAACGGGACCACCCAGCTATACAGACGAAATTACCTATTGTGTGATTGAAGGAAAAGATGATGCGAAAGAGATTTTTGGAACAGCAAGTTATGGTAGTAGTACTTTACTCTTTGAAGAAAATGCAGCGGCGGGTATTCGTTTTGATCAGTTCGACATTTTTCCAGGTGCAACGATCAAAACGGCTTATCTACAACTTTCCTCCGAACAAGGTGGAACGGGAGCATGCAACCTGATTATTTACGGAGAAGCGACGGATCATTCGATTAACTTTGATCAAGGTAACCCCAACGTTAGTGATCGAGCGACTACTCAGGCACAAGTCAGTTGGAATCTACCAGAATGGGGATCAGCCAACGAAAGAACGGACGCACAAAAAACACCAGAACTAAAAGCGTTGTTACAAGAAATTATTGACCGTCCGGGTTGGGAAGGCGGCAATGCGATCACTTTACTTTTAAAAGATATCTCGGGGAGTGGCAGCAGAGAAGCACAAGCTTTTGACTTTAATGAGGCTCAAAATATACCCAAGCTGTTTGTAGAGGTGGAATACCTTGTACCTCAAGCGCCAATCAGTAATATTTATATTAATGAGGTCGTCGCCAATAGCTCCGAACGCGTTGACGAATTAGGATCTTTTGAAGATTGGATCGAGATATATAATGATAATGATTTTGAAGTAGAAATTGGTGGATTGTACTTTACCGATGAGCAAGCTAATCCTGCACAGTGGCAACTGTCGTATCCATTTACGATTCCTGCCAAAGGATTTTTTACCGTTTGGGCGGATGGTCGTCCCGAAGAAGGAGAAGCACACGCTAATTTTAAACTAAGTGACAACGGAGAAAATCTTGCGATTTACCAATTAATTGGCAACGAGTTTGTCCTCATCGATGCCAAAGCGACGCCCGAAATCCCTTTTAAAGCAAGTTTCGGTCGGGTAACGGATGGTGCTGCCGAGTGGGTTTTATTTGGAGAAGTTACACCAGATTTGAGTAACGACGGCGCAGAATTATACCTAGCGCCTCCTAGCATTAGCCTCACGAGTGGCATTTTTACAACTAGCCAGACGGTCACGCTAACGCATCCTGATCCCGCAGCGATTATTCGCTTCACCTTGGATGGCAGCGAACCAACGGCAAGTGCTCCCACCTACACGAGTGAAATTTCAATTGACAATAGTGTTAGCATTCGTGCCAAAGCCTTCAAAACGGGACATCGTACTAGTCAAATTGCCGTAGAATCCTACCTTTTTAATGTCAGTAATACTTTACCGATCGTACACATTACCACGGATCCAGATAATTTCTTTAGTGATGAAACGGGAATGTACGTAGAAGGAACTAATGGAATCACAGGCTACTGCGACGACGTTAACCCCAGAAACTATTGCCAAGATTGGGAAAGACCGATTCACATCTCTTTATTCGAACCGGATGGTACCGAAGTCTTTAGTAAAAGCGCTGGTGCAAGCATTTCCGGAGCTTGTAGTCGAAACAATCCAATGAAGAGTTTGAATATTTATTTCCGAAATGGGACTTATGGAAGCAAAGGTTTCGATTATCCTTTATTTGGCGATCGTGGAAACAATGAATACTCAAGATTAAAACTTCGAAATAGTGGCAATGATTACGTCCGTACAATGATTCGCGACGGTTTAATTCAATCCATGTTATTCGACAAAGTAGATATTGATTTGCAAGCTTACCGACCGGCCGTCATGTATTTGAATGGTGAATACTGGGGGATTCACAACTTGCGGGATCACCTCAGTGCAGATTACGTAGAACGACTGCACGGCTACGATAAGTACGAAATAGATATGTTAAAGAATCCGGGTGTAGGTTGGCAAGAAATTAAAGACGGGGATGATGTTCATTACAATGCCTTGGCGGATTTCTTAGAAAATAATGACCTGAGCGTAGCTGCTAATTACAACCAAGCCGCAGATCAGATCGAAATCAACGAGTTTTTGAATTACCAAATCTCGGAAGTTTATATCAGTAACTTCGACTGGCCAGGAAATAACGTGATTGCGTGGCGCCCTAGAACCGAGAGTGGTAAATGGCGTTATGTTTTGTTCGACACGGATATCAGTTCTAACAATCAATTCTGGTTTTTTGAATTCGTCGCGCCATCATTTAATACTTTAGCACACGCTACCGAACCCAATTACTCGGGTTGGCCCAATGATAAACAAAGCACGCTTTTCTTCCGAAAATTATTAGAAAACGAAACCTTCCGCAACGAGTATATTCAACGTACTTGTAGTTATATCGAACTGGTTTTCAACGAAGATCGAGTAAACCATTTCACGGATAGTATCAGTAACCTCATCAACGCAGAAATTCCAGCGCACATTGATCGTTGGGTAGACGACAGTGTACCTTTTCAATATCGTACGAGTGGGGGAGAATATCCCAAATGGCTAAATAATTTGGCGGAGTTCAAAACCTTTTTCGTAGAGCGACCAGATTATATGCGAGGTTTTATCAATGATCATTTTACCCTTGATGGAACGTACCAACTTTCGGTAGATTTTGATGCGACGAGTGGTGGGAAAGTTTTTGTTAATAGTAATAAAATGGATTTGCCCTACGATTTTGAAGGCACTTACTTTAAAAACGTTCCCTTACGCTTAACCGCGGAGGCGAATCCTGGATATGAGTTTTCTCATTGGTTAGAAACGGGAGAAACGAATCCTGAAATTGATTATTTAGCAAATGCCAATGCAATCCTGACGCCGATTTTTAAACTGGCAATTGATTTAGGCGGTGATCAAGTTGCTTGCACGGGAGATGCTATTCTTTTAGATGCGACTAACAGTTTTTGCCCTTCTTGTACTTACGAATGGGAAGATGCTAGCGTTAATCCTCAGCGTGAGGTCAATCCAACGGTGACGACAAGTTACAGTGTAACCATCACAGATGCCAACGGTATTACTGGAGTAGATATGATGGAAGTTTCCGTCGTTCCTTCTCCCGACTACAGTTATGACAGTGAAGATGTCTCTTGTCATAATTATGCCGATGGAAGTATTGATGTAAGTGTGAGTGGCGGTGGTGGAAACTTCCAGTTCTTGTGGAGTAATAATGCAACGACGGAAGATCTTACCAATCTTTCAGGTGGTACTTTTACGGTCAGCATTACCGATGGCAATGGCTGTGTGCTCGTAGAAGAAATTGAACTGGCAGAACCCGATGAATTGGACTTAATGGAAGTGGTAGATAACGTCTCTTGTTTTGGGGGAACAGATGGTATGATTAGCATTACACCAACGGGTGGAACTGGTAGTTATAGTTATAATTGGGGAATTGGAGAAACGACGAGTGTGATCGGTGATTTGACGAGTGGAGCGTACCTCTTGGAAGTAACCGATGCCGATAACTGTGTGACGAATACGAGTGTTTTCGTTGATCAGCCAGAAGCAATTTCAGTGGATGTATCTTTACAAATTCCTACGACGACTACGGCGGGTGGGATCTTTGTGAACGCTATTCAGGGGGGAACACCACCATTTCAAACTAGCCTCAACGACGGTCAAATCCCATTACCGTTTACCGACTTGGATCCGGGGAATTACACCTTAACTATTGTAGACGCAAATGACTGTCTTTATACCGAAGAAATTGATCTCTCCATTGTCAATAGTGTACTCGGCATCGATGATTTATCTAATTTTAAAATGATTCCAAATCCGTCCAACGGCGCCTTTGTCCTACAACTTGACTTTGATGCGACTAATACAGGCATCGTTTACATTTACAATAGCTTAGGACAACGCTTGCGAAGTTGGAACTTCAACGGTCAAAACTTGCAAAAAGCATTTGATCTTTCTGAAGTTGCCGATGGTATTTATTGGGTGGTTATTCAAACGAAAGCAGGAAGCGCTACGCAGCGATTGATGATTGGGAAGTAAAATTACTAAAAGATATTAGCAATCAGATATCCCGAATCTCCCTCCGTGGAAGGTTCGGGATATTTTTTTGAAAATTATAAAGAAAAAGCGCGTAATTCCATTTCTAGTTGTGCATAAACTTCCGCCATCCAGTGTGGACAGGGATAGCAAGCCAAAAACTCGCCCTCCGTTCTAATATCATTGGGAAAAACGAATACTTGACATTCCGTACTAGGAGGCAACTGTTTGGTAAATTGCTGATAAGACTGTGCGGATAATCGAATATTGGTCGCTTCCTTTGTTCCTAGCACTACGTCTTGGTATTGCGGGTAGGGATTTAAAAGTAGCTTTTGTTGTGCTTGGCGCAACGGAGATTGTTTTAAAGAAAAGTTTCCATTGCTAGTGGCTTGGAGTAGGTATTGTCCTACGGGAAAAGGCTGTAGCTGTGTAATTTTTAAATCCGCTAAGCGTTGTGGTGTGGGGGAGGAAGTCCAGATTTCTAGCTTCCGTTCTGCTTTAAAAAGTAGGAGTGTAAGCGTAGCATTCGAAGGATTTGGTTTTGGATTTTCCGAGATCGCATCGGCGCTTGGCTTTTCGGCGTCAACTTTCGCGCTTGTCTTTTGCTCCTGCGTACAAGCAAAGAGCAAAAGACAAGTTACGAAAGGGAAGATAATATTAGTAATTCCATTTTTCATGGAAGAAAAGTACAGTTTATTCGTTCAATTTCCAATTGTACGCTTTGTAGCTGACTGCTGCGCCGGCGTTGATCTTAGTATTGGCGTACTTATTCAAGTAATTGATCAGCTTACCAAAATCTTCTTTGTACCAGTCAAAGATCTTTGAAACTTCTACTTTATCCGCACTAATGGTGTTGAAGCTGTTGTTGTTAATAAAAGCTTTTGCTTGCTTTTCAAAGTTGCTATTCAGATTTTTCGCCGTCCAAGCACGATTGAGAATTGGAGGACAAGACTTTGCCGCACAATTAACCGCAAAATGAATTCTTGCATCTTTAAATTGAGGCCGTAAAATATCATTTTCGATATTATTAAGAGAGTAAGTTTTGCTACCTAACTTAATCCATTTTTTGTCCCAAGGCTTCCCGCCATGCAAGTCGGTAATACTCGCCACGGGATAGTTATCAACGATTAATTTGATCGTATAAGCATTATAAGCATTTATCCAGTAAGCCATTTTTTCATTTCTAGACCAAGAAGCTTGTACGGGATTATCCGATAAAGTCTTTAAGTATTGATCCAATGCAGCTTGTTGTGCTTTGAAGGCTTTGTAATTAACTTTACCAGCGCTACTGACATTTTTACGTAACATGGCGTCCCAAGCGTCGTGAGAAACACCCATTGGCGCAGCCGGTTTTTTTACAATCGGTTTGAGCTCCTTCTTTTCAGCGGGAGTATCCTTGGTGGCTTCGGTTGTTGATTTGACGGCCGGCGTGATTGGTGTTTTTTTCACTACGGGCGCGTTTTCAGTAGCTTTTGGTACTACTTTCTTCGTTTCTTTTTTTACGGGCGTCGCTTCTACTACCTTCTTTTCCGTTTTCGTGGGTTGCGTTGTTTGCTCCGCCGTTTTTTTCGTCGTTTGCTCCGCCGTCGGTTTGGTTTTCGCTTCTACAGCTTTCGTAGAGACTTCTTTGACCGGCATAGCCGTTGCATCGTTATCCTGGCTAACAGGTGTAGCAGTTCCTTCTCCCACAGCAGCAGTCGCCAACGGTTGTTCCACCTTGATCGGAGTGGCTTTTTCCATTTTTGCGGTTTTCGTATTGGTGGATTCTGTGTTGGAGGATTCCGTACCACAAGCAAAAAGCGCGGTGCTAAATAGGAGTAAGCAAAGAAATGTTAGGTTTTTCATTTGTAATAAAAATTTTAAGATGATGATTTTATTTTAGTGACTTGAGGCGTTCTCCGCATCGATATTTTAACAATGAAGTTGTTTTAAAATGATGTTAGAAACCGAAGGTAAAGGCTTGTGATTCAGGACGAAGCTCTTTTTGAGTTTCGCAGCCATAGCTGCGGTGACGAAAAAAAGCTGAAGTACTGGGTTGCAATGCTTTGCCTGTAAGTATTAAGATCTATTTTAAAACAACTTCAATATTTAAAAACAAGGTTTTAAACAGCATCTTTCTTTAAACCCCAAAAAGGGTCATTCTGTTGTAAAAAGCAGGACGTAGTGTTGCTCAACGGACAATTTTAACAAAACTTTAAAACACTGCTACAAATGTATGAAAACCCTAGTGGATTCAGTGAAAGTAGCTTCTCATTTAGTAAAACGTCCTTCCTTTAAATACAATTGCCAAATTGTTCGGTTGATTACATAATATGTTTTTGGTGGGTCTACGAAATTTAGTAGTTTTACGTTCGTTCTTATGAAAACCCAAAGATTGCTAATTTAGGGTAATAGTAAGATCTATTTTTAAACAAATGCCTACTATTAATACCTACTTATGTCCGTTAAGATAGAACATTTGACTAAAGTTTACGGCAAACAACAAGCTGTAAAAGATTTGAGCTTCGAGGCAAAGAAGGGAGAAGTCCTCGGATTTCTGGGACCAAATGGTGCTGGAAAGACGACGACGATGAAAGTCATTACCTGTTTTATTCCTCAAACGGAAGGGAAAGTAGAAGTTTGTGGCTTTGATACCGCTGTAGACCCGATGCGCGTGCGAGAACAAATTGGCTATTTGCCAGAGCACAACCCTTTGTATAAGGATATGTACGTGCGAGAGTATTTGCATTTTATCGCCGGACTCCACGGTCTCAAAAAAGCCCGTGCGCGGGTAGATTTGATGATTGAGATGACGGGATTAGAACGGGAGCAACGCAAATTGATTGGTGCCCTGTCCAAAGGATATCGACAGCGAGTAGGTTTAGCGCAAGCGATGTTGCACGACCCGGAAGTTTTAATTCTTGATGAACCTACTTCTGGGCTTGATCCGAATCAATTGGTAGATATTCGTCAACTGATCAAAACGCTCGGAAAAGAAAAAACAGTTATTTTTTCAACCCATATCATGCAAGAAGTACAAGCCTTGTGTGATCGAGTCTTGATTATTAATAAAGGAGAAATCGTGGCCAATGACTCCATCGAGTCATTGCGGGAAGATTTGCGGGGAGATTCTTCGGTAACGGTAAGTTTCTTGCAACCCGTTTCTGAAAA
>CALFBG010000030.1 GCA_937951685.1 uncultured Saprospiraceae bacterium
TACCAATACAAATTATTTTACTTATTAACTTGCATCATCTTTTGACCAGTCTCTTCGTTACTCAAAGCCTTCCTAAGCAAAGGCTTAGGGCGGTTTTCGTGCCTCGATGCTGATCAAAATCTAACACAATTTAATGGCAAAGTAATTTTGTCTTAGTACTTATATATTTATTATATGATAATGTTGTTATTTAAATTGTAGGCATAACGATGGGCTTTGGGAGGGAATCCCACCCGCTGCCGCCACCGCCCCGATTTAGCGCAAATCGGGCATTCCGAGCATATCATTACTAGCCTTGTTAGTGTTTCCTGCTAACAAAATAATATACTGGGTAGGCTATTTGGATCTAGAAAAACAGCCTTATACTATAAAGATCCTCCGCGCAGGAAAATTCCATAAAAATCCACATACTATTTTTTTTTAAAACAACTTCTTTAGAAGTTGTTTTAAAATGATGTTAGAAGTTGAAGGTAAAGGCTTGTGATTCAGGACGAAGCTCTTTTGCATCCCATCCGCAAGCGGTAAATTCTGTTCAGAATTTATGCAGCGGTAGCTGCGGTGACGAAAAAAAGCTGAAGTACTGGATTACAATGCTTTGCCTGTAAATATTAAGATCTATTTTAAAACAACTTCTTAAAAAAAAAGAAAGGAAAGCGCTTCTTGAGTGCTAAAATTACAGCGTCGAATTATTTCCAAGGAACGAAAAGCAGGAGGAGCTTTTCGGGAACATTACGAAATGCCAAGCTTCTTTTTCAATACTTCCCCGGCAATAGCTTGTACTTCACCAATCTTGAAATCAGGAATTTCAAGTTGCTCAATCGCGACTCTTACCAATCGTAAGGTAGGATAACCAATCTTAGCACACATTCTTCGTACCTGTCGATTTTTACCTTCTTTGAGCCAGAGCGCGATCCAAGTCGTAGGAATACTTTTACGAAAACGTACTGGTGGATCTCGTTCGGGAAGCTTTATGGGCCTTGGCAATAGCGCTACTTCAGCAGGTAAGGTTTGATAAGTTTTTTTGTTGAATCGAATTTCGAGACCTTGTTCTAATTGTGTTAGCGCGTCCGCGTCGGGTATGCCTTCTACCTGCACCCAATATTGTCGACGATGTTGAAAATCTGGATTGAGTAATCGGTGATTGAGCTGCTTATCATTACTAATAATTAATAAACCTTCGCTGTCTTTATCGAGGCGACCAACGGGATAAACGTCGGGGGGGAAATCGTAGAGATCGCCTAAGGTTCGGTGCGTGGGAACTTCTTTAGTAAATTGACTGAGAACGCCAAAAGGTTTGTAGATGAGGAAGTATTTTAGCACGATAGCTAGATTGATTAAATGTAGCGAAAAGAATCAAATAAGGAACTTTGTGCAACCTCGTTATACAAAGCGAAATGCTCGGTGTAACAATTGTATAGGCTTTTTGCTCAAATACCAGCTAATTTTAAAATAAGTTAGCTGGTATTTAGATATTTATGTATTTTTTTATTTATCAGACATTAAATCGGAAATGCATTACATCACCATCATTCACCAAATAGTCTTTTCCTTCCACGCCCATTTTCCCTGCTTCTTTCACCGCCGCTTCCGAGCCGTAGTGAACGAAATCTTTGTAGCTAATGACTTCTGCCCGGATGAATCCTTTTTCAAAATCAGTATGAATGACGCCGGCAGCACCCGGGGCAAGCGTACCTTGCTCGATGGTCCAAGCTCTGACTTCTTTGACGCCTGCGGTGAAGTAGGTAACCAGATTAAGGAGTTTGTAACAAGCATTGATCACTCGGTTGACACCCGGCTCTTTCAAACCCATTTCGTTGAGAAATTCTAGTCGCTCTTCCTTCGTATCCAATTCAGCGATGTCGGCTTCGATTCCTGCACAGATCAGAATGACTTCTGCATCTTCGTCGGCGACCAATGCTTTGAAAGCTTTGGTGTGTTCATTTCCGTCAGTTTCTAGTGCAGCCTCATCGACATTACAAACGTATAAAATTCTTTTATTGGTCAACAACATCATTTCATTGAGTAATTCTTCTCCTTCTCCCTCTAGTTTTAGGGCACGGGCAGGTTTAAACTGCTCTAAGTGTTCCTTGATAACAGCTCCAATTTCCGCTTTGCGTTGGTCTTCTTTTTTACCACTTTTAGCTTGCTTCTTTAGCTTTTCTAATCGCTTTTCAACGGTTTCTAAGTCTTTTAGCAACAATTCGGTATCAATAATTTCTTTATCTCTGACCGGATCGACGTTTCCATCAACGTGTACAACATTTGTATCTTCAAAACAACGGACAACGTGAACAATGGCATCGACTTCTCTAATATTAGCTAAGAACTGATTTCCTAAACCTTCTCCCTTGCTGGCTCCTTTGATCAAACCTGCAATATCTACAATTTCGATGGTGGTAGGCTGTACTTTCTGTGGCTTGACCAATTCCGTTAATTTATCTAAGCGCTCATCGGGTACCGTAATGATACCAACATTCGGATCTTTAGTAGCGAAAGGATAATTCGCTGCTAAGGCTTTTGCCGAAGTTAAAGCGTTGAATAGGGTAGATTTTCCTACGTTTGGTAAGCCAACAATTCCACATTTTAATGCCATAAAACAAAATAATAAAGCGCTTTCAAAAACGATACATTGAGCAGGATCGTAATTTCAAGGCAAGGTGAAAAAACTCGATTTTATCAATTGCGGTGCAAAGATATATTTTAATTTGAATTTTATCAATTCCAACCCCGAAACTGAGCATTTAATTTTGGGCAAGTTTACGAGTTCCACTCGGTTATTTTTTTAAATGGTATTTATCGTATCCAAAATCAGTGCATAAAATACCTGTTTTTAAAGCAAAAAATAGATGTTTTCTTCAAAATTGCTTAAGTTGTCAAAACAAGAAAATTAGATGCACCCACAAAGATCAAACTATGGCTTACGACGAATTACTAGGCGATCGCATTCGAGCTATTCTTCAAGAAAAAAGGGCTAATTTTTATGAAAAGAAAATGTTTAGCGGTCTGTGTTTTATGGTAGAAGATAAAATGTGCTGTGGCATTCATTTTGATAAAAAAAAGCATACCGATTTGCTGATGGCACGGATCGGAGAAACCGCTTCCGAGGCGGCTATGCAGCGACCAGCTTGTCATCCGATGGATTTTACGGGTAGAGCCATGAAAGGCTACGTTTTTGTAACGCCCGATGGATTTGATACGGAAGAGGATTTAGCGTATTGGTTACAATTGTGCCTAGACTTTAATCCATTGGCGAAAGCTAGTAAAAAACGGAAAAAGAAGTAAAGGATGGAAATACGGAATCGCTTAGCAGAAGAAGGGTTTACGATCGTGGAGCAACTTTATGGGGAAGCGGAAATGGATCATATCTTAGCGAGGATATCAAGTTTTAATTTAGCCAAAAAATTCGGAATACGGCATTTTTTGAAGACTTATCCTGCGCTGACTCCGCTTATTTTTAATGAAAAATTAGTTACACTTGTGCAGGATCTTGCACCCGGGGCACAGCTAATCAAGTCTATCTATTTTGACAAACCTCCGCAAGCTAATTGGTTTGTAGGATGGCATCAAGATTTAACGATAAACCTGCGTAAAAAACAGGAACACTCAGGGTTTGAGCACTGGCGCATTTTGCCAGATCGTACTGTCGTACAACCACCGCTAAACCTATTAGAAAATATTTTCACCATTCGAATTCATTTGGATGATTGTACTTCGAAAAATGGCGCACTTCGAGCCGTAAAGTATTCTCATTTGGAAGGAAGTATTGATTTTACCACGGATTGGAGAAAAGCTGGTTCAGAGGAACAAAGTTGTGAAGTGATGCGTGGAGGTGCTTTATTGATGAAGCCATTAGTTGCACACGCATCGCGCAGAACGGAAAATCAACTCAATCGTAGAGTATTGCACCTTGAATTTAGTGATATCCTTTTACCAGCAGGAATGGAATGGCAAGAAGGATTGGACTTATCTCCATTCACAAATAGCAATTGAAGCTATACTTTTATTTTGAAGATAAAAGCAGAACCTTTGCCCAAATTGGATTCAACTCGAATATCTCCACTGTGCTGATCCACAATCTTTTTAACCATCGCTAAACCAATTCCGGTACCTTCATAATCGGTATTTCCGTGTAATCGCTTGAACAGCAAGAAGATTTTTTGTTGGTAAGCAGGATCTATTCCAATACCATTGTCCTTAACGGTAAATTCCCAATGTTCTTTTTGCTTGCTGCAACTGATGGAAATTTCTGGCGGCTGGTTAGCTTTTGAGAATTTGACCGCATTGGTAATCAAATTTTGAAATAGTTGATGGATTTTAGTCGAATCAGCCTGAATCGTCGTAGGAATATCTTGTAAGGTAATGATCGCTTTTTGCTCCGTGATCAAGCTATTGAGTTCCATTAAAAGCTGTTGCAACAATTCGGGTAAATTAACGGGGACGATTTTTATATCCGTCGTGTTGATGCGCGAGTAGGAGAGGAGATCATTGATCAGATTCCTCATATTTTTACTCGACGAAATAATGAAATCCATGCATTCCTGCTCTTCTTGTGACAATTTTCCCGCAAGCTTTCGCATTAATAATTGGGTAAAACTGATGATAGAACGTAAAGGCGTTTGTAGATCATGGGAGGCGAAGTAAGCAAAGTTCTCTAACTGTAGATTAGAGGTGATGTACTTTTTCAACTCTTCATTTTTCTCTTTTAAAGCAATCCTAGCATGAAATAAATGGGTGACATCCCGCAAGAAAGAAATAACTTTTGGGTTTTCAGGATCGCTCCGGTCGCCGACTAAGAAACCGTGAACGCGGATGATTTCTCCGGTATATTTTTTTAAGCGGAAAGATACTTCCGTACGACCTAAATCAATGGCTTCCTGAAATTTAAGATCTGTGTAGGCTTCCGCCGTTAAACCATCAATCAAGGCATCTGCACAAAAGTCTTTTGGTTGAATCTTATGCATTTCTTCTAAGTCTTTTACACCAAAAATATCAAAGGCACGTTCATTGCAAATAATCGCGCGTCTCGAATTGGCCTCTCGATAAGTGATCGCCTCGTGTGCATTCTCAAAAATCGTCCGATATTTTTTCTCAATTTCTGCTTTGATTTTATGATCAATCACCTTCTGCGTCGTATCCGTAAAAATCACGAATGCTTCTCCCTTTTTGTAATGCGTTGGCACTACGCTCACATTAACGAGCACCTGCTTTCCTTTGTTACCATTGAAAATGCCCTGAGAGTAAAAAGCTTCCCCATTAACGACTCTCCGCCCATGATCTTTAGTGGCTTCGTGCAAATCAGTGTCCGGGAAATACTTAGAATACTGAGGAATCAATTCTCTTCGGTGCAAGGATAATAGCTCTTCGGAATGTTCAAACCCAAGAATTGATAGCGCCGCGGCATTGTGGCCAACCATCTTCTCTTCAACGTAATCATAAATAAAAATACCTTCTAGGATTTTATGATACAGCGCTTCGTATCGCCGCCGCATTTTATGAAGTTCGATACTTTTTTCTACTCTTGACGTTGCGATTCGAGAGGCACCAATGATACTGACTTCACCGGTTTTATACTGATATACTTTTAAATGTAAAGAGAAATAGCTGACCGCTTGGTTGGAGGTTTTGAGTCGTAAATCTTCACTAAAGCGCTGAGATTTTCCTTGTAAAATTTTTTGTAAGCCTACTTCCAATAACTTACGATCGAACTCGTCTACGGTCGCTAAGATGGAACTGCCAAGGACTTTTTCTTTAGGAAGATCAATGATTTCGAGGAAAGCGGCGTTCGCAAAAGTAATGCGATCATTAACCAAATGAAAAATTCCCGCTTCATTTTCTTCTACTAAAAGCTGATACGGAACTTGTGCACTAAGTTCGGGGGATTGCTCGATGGCTACTTTTGAGCTAGAGTCCTTATGCTGTTCTATCATTTTTATGGGCGCTAAATGGGCAAAAGAATGATTTATAGACTTGAAATTATCAGCCTGCATTATTCTTCTGCCCATTTACCACTTTTATTAAAAATAATATACTATATTATTGTATATTTTGTGACGGGGCAAAATTACGCCGTGTATATGCTTTGTCGTTACAGTTACTTTGAAGACTATTAGTCGACTACTGCCGTTTCGTAGTTGACCGCAATCATGTTAGGAACTTTTTCATTACCAACGCCTACTTTGAATTTACCTCGATCTACCATCGCCGTTCCTTTTACGCGCAAGGGGCTTTTACCAAGCACGACAAATTCGCTTTCCATCGTTTGCACTTCGTCTTTCATCTTCAGGGTAAAATCGGCGACGTACTTAGCGCCTTTAGGACGTACATTGGTAATATCAATGGTTGCCGTCGTGTATTTTTTTACATCAAAATAATCCCAAGCTTTCAAGTGTTCGGTCAATTTTTGACTTTTTTCTGAGACGGAGCTTAAATCTATTTCCAAAGTAGCACTTAAGCTTTCCACATTATCGTCGTTCATTTCTATTTGCGTGAATTTCCAAGCTTTAAAAACGCCACTCGCGCTGTAACGATCATTGGCCGCGGCAAAACTAATTACTCCGGGAGTCGGACTCGTTTTTTTAGTAGTGCTGACATTTCTATCTACTTTTGCCTCTTGGGTAGCTCCATTCGTAGCAGGCATTTTGGTGGTAGACTTACAGCTAGTTCCTAATAATACGATGCTGCAAAGGAGTAGCAGGAAATTAATTTGTCTTTTCATTTTTAATAGGTTTTAAATAAAATTTTAAATAAAATTGTAGATTATTACTGGCATCGGCAGGACCATCGGGTCCATCGACGTTAAACTTTTCTGCTAGGGGGAGTTGAAAACTGGCATTGACCTGCAAACGCAGTTCTTCCTTGGCATTGCGAGTAGGTGTGATCTTAGCGGTAACGGTCAATGGCGTTTGAATCCCTAGCATTTCGAACTGTGCTTTTATCTGTACATTTTCTACTTTTGCCAATTGTAGCGGAACGTTTTCCCCCAATACTTCCTCGAAAGTAAGCTTCGCAGCTGGAAAATTTGCCATTTGCAACATTTTATTTTGAACCGCATCATCCAAACCGGCATCTCCCATGGTGATATCTTGGATGGCAACTTGGAAAATTCCTTGTCCCCCAACGAGTGACTGCTTTTCGCTCAGGGTCAAATTTCCCGTTAAGGCTTTCGCTTCTCCTGCGTAATTATCCAAAGGAGGTAAAAAACTGAAAATTAAAATTGGCGTTGATCGGTCTTGTGGTGCCTCTACGGTCCAACGCCGAGGAAGATCAACGGTTTGTACACTTAGCTGCGCTTTAGCACTTTCTTGCCGAGGAAGTGCAAGCCCTAAGTTTTCCCAACTTTCGACCGCTATTGCTTTGGGAATGCCTACCATTGCGTCTCCTCTTTCCAAGTTTTCCATTTGCTCGTGGATCGCTTTTTCAATGAGTTGTCCCGCTTCTTTGAATAATTTTTCGCGTGCAGCCCAGGTGCCTTGCAGCCAAGGCTGATCCACTTGCGAGAGGATAGGATTGATACAATTGTATTGAGAATAAATTTCTGCCGTCAGATATAATTTTCCGTCTGCGCTGCAATAAGGATGTAAATCAAAATAAAAACTACGGGTCGTTCTTCCTTGGTTGAATTGCTCCAGTAACTTAAAGCCTTGCATGCCCGCTGCAATGAACTTTTTTGTGTTCTTTTTGAAATCAGCCGAATCGAAATCTTTTGGCAAAGTACCTTGTAGTTCTGTCAATTTCAAAGGAACGGTTACCTTTGCTCGACCTTGCTCTAATACAAAAACATCGTGCTTTATATTATCCGTATCTTGTTGGTGCATCATTCGTGCGGTGCGTACAAAGTTTTTGAGGCGAGCAGTATTTTTATAGCGCCCATAAAAAAAAGAACGATCTACGTGATTTTGAAAGACAATGCTTGGCGTGTAAAGAACGGCTGCGGGCGCACCTTCCTTAATATCAACATTTTTAAAATCTAGCTCCAGTTCCTGCGCTAAAGTCTTTAATTTCTGTAAGTCTTCTTGGGTTAAAATAGGCTGTTTCGCATTGGTGAAAACGATGAGTTGCTCGCCAGCAGTGTTCGGTTCACTTGGAATTTGACCCACGATAAGGAATTGAAATAATAATAAGCAACTTGTCAAAAAATAAGCTAAGGGCATAGTTGGTGATTTTAAACAACTTCATTCTTTTAGTAATTAGTCAATCAGGACAAACTCGAGATTTGTCAAGACATAGGATAAACTAACTAGATTGAATTAAGTTTAGAAAGCGTAAGGAATTTAACAGTTCAAGGGGAAAGAACTCGATTTTGGTGAAATTGGTCACAAGCGTACTAAGTGTGCAAATTGTAACCCAGACTCAATTGAATTACACCAAAAATTTGTTTTTTATCTTTAAAATTTCTCCCAAAATTGTAGCCAATACCTAAGCTAAATAATTTGTCTTTTTTTGGATAAACGATAAGCTCTTGGTCGTAAAACAGGAAGATATTCCCTGAAATTATTAGTTAATAATAACAATGTTCCTCGAATGCCCATCTTGTTTTGTCCGCGTTCAGCGACTAATTTTGCACCGATGATATGCTCGTGATTAAGGTCTTTACCCAATTCTAATCCGACACCAAAAAACTTAACATTTCTTTGATCACAGTAATTGCATACTTTGGTTAAGCCAAAACTTACACTTAGCGTATTCCCCTGAAAACCTTGATAGCTCAAGAATAGAGAAGGATACTTTTGATAAGATTTTTGCATAATGGAATCTTGCTGCGCGTGGAGGGCGATCGCTAAGGAGAAAATCAGCAATACACCAATGAGGCCTTTCATTTGAATTGTTTTAGTTTGCTGATATAACAGCTCGCCAACAAGATTATTGTGAGGCTTCGATGATTTTATTAATTTCCATTCCTTCTCGAATTAAATGTTCAATCTTCGGTCGTTTTTTCATTAGATTTATTAAATGTTCTTGTACTTCGAACGCCAAATCGTCGTCTTCCGCAATTTCTAAAATCTCTAATAACAGCAACCATTCTTCCGCGTGTTCGGCTTTTACTTTAGCGAAGAGTGTTCGTAACACTTCTTGACTACGGAGGCTTGTTTCGCGCAGTTGGCGAACAGACTGATAATAGCTTTCCAATTGCTTAGTCGCTTCCGATTTGACTTGCTTGCTGGTGGTCGTTTGAGATACGTCGTATAAATTAGGAAAAGAACTTGCATCCGCCGCTCCCGCAAAAGCAGAGACAATTTTTTTACCAACTACCATATTGAAGACTCCCTGCTCCGGTGAAAACAAAATTTCTTTTCGGTAAGTAACGGTACAATCTTGCAACTGAATCAGCATCAATTTTCCTTTGATATTTCTAATCCCTGTGACGTTGAGTCCTTCTACTTTAATACCACTTTCAAACTCAAAAGCGAGCCATTTTCCATCATAAAAATTGTAGGCTTTCAAATCTACCGGCCCCATATCTTCAATCGCTAAATTGATGTTTTTTAATTTTCCAATTGGAGAACTAAAGCCTGCGGGATGATTTGCCGTGCCGTGTCCGATGAGTTCTTTTTCGCGGTAAGCCAATGCCGTTGGTCCCTCCGTTTTAAAAAAGATTACTTCATTGTCATCGTTGACAAGCGTCTTAGAAAACTTTCCCGAGACCTGTAAGCCAGTACTTAATTCGATCGTACCGACCATCTTAGAGTTGATTAATCTTTTCAATCCTCTGGTGCCTCCTTTACGAACACTCAGCGAGTTAGAAAATTCTTCCAATACTTGCATAAGGTAAGAAAAATCTGGCGTTACAAACAGTTGTGGCTGCGGCTTCGTAATGTCAAATGATTGGTAAGCGGCTTCAATGGAGTAGGGGATTTTTTGCACCTGCTCACTCCGGCAAGATTTGCTTTCTCCGATGGAAGATAATAGTCCCGCCCCGTAAATTTTAGGATCTTCCAACGAGCCAATCAATCCATATTCGACGGTCCACCATTGCAGGTTTCTAATTTGTGCCATTTCAGAAAGTTCTACTTCCATATCTTGAAGCCGATTCACTGCTGCTTCCGCCGCGCTAATTGCTGCGGGAAGGCTTCCTTCTGCTTCTTTGAGAATCGATAATTTTCTCACGGCCTCGTACAATTCCATATCGTAATCCGACAAGATTGCTTTTGATCCAATATCTCCCAAACGCCGTAAGTATTCCGCATAATCTGGGTTTGCAATGATCGGCGCGTGTCCGGCAGATTCGTGAATGATGTCTGGTGCAGGTGTATATTCGATGTGTTCTAATTGTCGAATATCAGCGGCAATGACTAATACTTTGAACGCTTGAAACTCCATGAAAGCGTGTGGCGGAATAAAACCATCTACGGCTACTGCTGCCCACCCAATCTCTTTCAGAATACGATTCATGCCATACATACTTGGGATTTGATCAACTTCAATGCCCGTTTGTTGTAAGCCACTGAGGTAGGATTCGTGTGCCGTCTCCGCTAGATAGTTCACGTTTTTGCGCATCACATATCTCCATACCGCTTGGTTGATTGGTGTATAGGATTCGTAATCTTGTGGCTTAATAAATTGTTTTAAATGCTTGGGCAATCGGTCAATTAATTCGTTGCTTTCGAAGGCTGTAGTATGATTCATGATCTCTTTAAATTGATGCACTGGATATTATTAACAAAAGTACGAAACAATGTTGAGTCCTTACAGACCTACATCGTCATTTAGGCTTTTTTATTAAAGGGGTTTTAGTACTGGAAGGCGTTTGTTAATAGTAAGTAATTGTTCTAGTGACTAAGTGCTTACGCTGCGCTGCCGCTTGATAATTGCTGTATTGTGTAGTTATCTGCTGATTCGAAACGTAATCATAAGAAGTCTGCGCCGTGAGCGAACAAGTGCATAAGCTAAGCAGGATAAGTAGGAAATTTTGTTTTGTCAGTAGGAGCAAATCTCAGTTTTTTGCAGAAAGTTGTTTAAGCTAAGCTTCAAACAAGGTTGAGGGTTACTAGGAAATACTCAAGTACATTGTCTATCGGCTTTCAAATTAGTAGTTTTTTAGAAAAATCCATGTGCTTAATAATGTGCTAAATAGAGAACGCCCGCAAAAATAATAAATTTCCCATCCGGCAAAAATTAACCTATCCGTTGCGAATTTCTTTTTCCCCTAGCCAAGATTTGAGATTGTTTTCAAACAAGTTCTCTAAATCCAAATATAAAAACGAGTGCTCCTACCTTGAAATCAAGGAAAAACCTGTACCTTTCGGCGGCAAAAAAAAGCACGTGCTGAAGCCCGAAATCAACCAGCGTATTTGCT
>CALFBG010000031.1 GCA_937951685.1 uncultured Saprospiraceae bacterium
TACCAATACAAATTATTTTACTTATTAACTTGCGTCATCTTTCGACCAGTCTCTTCGTTACTCAAAGCCTTCCTAAGCAAAGGCTTAGGGCGGTTTTCGTGCCTCGATGCTGATCAAAATCTAACACAATTTAATGGCAAAGTAATTTTGTCTTAGTACTTATTAAAAAAAAGAGTGATCTTTTGGATAATTAGCATTATTATGTACTTTTAAATACAATCCTTTGTAAGCTAAACTTTTTTGCGTTTTAATCTTATTTTTTTTAAAACCAAGAATCGTTTAAATTACAAGGTATTCAATGCATCCTACGTAAATTTAATCCAACGATGAGGTATTTTATTTTAGGTTTTTTAGTATTCTGCCTGTGGGCAAGTTTTGCGCGCTGGTATTACGTCTGCGAAATCAAACATCGCTGTGCGCCCGAGCCAGTGAAAGAGCAAGTAGAAGTTCGGCCAAAAACGCTTAGCTTGAAGGAAGGGGACAAAGTTATTCTTTCTGGTTTTGAACAATTTGCTTTTGATCAAAATAGTATTACCCCCAAACTTACCGAAAGCAATCAGCTTTTCCTCGACACGCTATCTGCTTATTTGAAATTGCATCCCAATAAAAATTTGAAGTTAACGGGATTTTCTAGAAATTCTGAAAAAGGGAAAAGAATTGGTCTCTTTGAAAATTTGGGACTTGCGCGAGCGAATGAAATTCGATCCTTACTCCTCAATCGCAACATTGACGAAGAACGCATCAATTTAGATCATCACGCACTTATTGGAGAAAATTTACTCAAGCCGATTAATTTTGAATTAGATACTCAACCGGACGAGTATAGTGATGACCAGCGGCTCAACAAAGGAAATCAGTATACGTTTACGAATATGACTTTCTCGGATGCTAATTTTGCTAAAGATTCCGATGAGTTCATTCCGGGAGAATCCTTGATGCTTTACGCAGATTCCGTTAAGGTTTATCTTGGCTTAGACGAAACTAAAAGTTTAACAATCATTGGTCATACGGATAGCGATGGTTCCAACGAGCACAATCAAGATTTAGGAAAAAGGCGAGCCTTAGCGGCAAAAGAATATTTTATCAACTTGGGCGTTACCAATCCAATCGAAGTCATATCGAAAGGAGAAGACGAACCAACCGCACCTAACGATACCGAAGAAAACAAACAAAAAAATCGGCGAGTCAATTTCAAGCTTGACTAAGCTACCGCTACCGCCATTTTAAAATTGAATTATTTTTTAACATACACTCACTATGGAATTTTTAACACAATTATTTACACAACTCAATACAGAAGATAGCATTAAAGTGCTCGCGTTTCTCTTCGTAGCTTTTTTGATCGGTTGGATTTTTTCACATTGGGCAAAGGCAGGTCGTATCCGCAAACTTAAAAAAGCACTCAAAGACAAAGAAGACGAACTCATCACACTTCGCGCAAAGCACAAGACACTCGTAGAAGAATTTGAACTCAAAGATGCTGACTTGAAAAAGGCACAACTCGCACAAGAAGAAGCACAGTCTAGCATAGAGCGACTCGAACGCGAGCACCGACAAATTGGACAAGAGTTTAATTTGATGCGACAACAAAATAGTCAGTTCCAAAGTGAGCAAAAAGAATACGAAGCGCAAATAGAAAGTTTGAATACGCAAATCATTGGTCTCCGTGCACAACACAATCAAGGGGGTACGGGCACGGGAGTAAGTTCGCAAGGAACAGGAATCTCCGCTGCGAACCTCAGTACTTTAGAAAATAATTACAAACACCACGATACGCGTTTAGAGTTACTAGAAGCTAAACTCAATAACTTGTCGCAAGAAAATCAAGCCTTAAAAAATAGCATTCAACAAATCAAAACGACGAGTACTAGTAGCACTGGCATTTCGACCGTTACCGAACCTAGCAAAGATACAGACGAAAAGAGCTTAATGGCTAAAGCGGTAATTAAAAATATGATCGGGAATCGAATCGTCAAAGTAACGGCTGCCAATAAAGATAACTTACAACTCATCAACGGCATTGGTCCTTTCATCGAAGAGAAACTCAATCAAATTGGTATTTATGCTTTTGAACAAATAGAACAATTTGATGATGAAATCATTGAAAGGGTAACGGAAGCTATTCAATTTTTCCCAGGCAGAATTAAACGCGATGATTGGGTTGGTCAAGCAAGTGAATTATTTAATACGAACTAGTTCTACTCACATCACAAAAATCGTTCAAGATATTTGATTACTAAATTTTATTTAAAAATAAAGCCAGAAATACTTGCCCTAAAGAAAAATAAAGCCCATCTTTATTTCATCAATAAAAAAATTATGAATTTTAATCTTACTATCCAAGTTGTTATTGCTATTATTATTATCGTGCTTCGATGATAAAAGAGGATAGTATTTAATATATAAAAAGCGCTATTCTCTTTGAGAATAGCGCTTTTTGTTTTTAGGAAAAAATATACTAAAATGTTCCAGTCTTCCATTCGCATTATTGTCAACATTATTATTGTAGTCGTGATTATTATCGCCATACTCAAAGGAGGATGACATTGAATTAACTAAAATAATTTCAAAGCCATGCTCTTATCAGCATGGCTTTTTTTTTGCCATTTTTTAAATTAAAAATAAAATATGCTTAATAAATACAGTAGAACAATCACGCAAAACCCTAGTCAACCCGCAGCTCAAGCGATGTTGCACGCTGCTGGACTGAGTGAAGCAGATTTACAAAAAGCACAGGTTGGAATTGCGAGCACCGGTTGGGAAGGAAACCCTTGCAATATGCACCTCAATGCCTTAGCAAAAGAGATCAAACAGAGCGTAATGAAATCAGATCTTGTGGCCTTAATTTTCCACACCATTGGGGTCAGCGATGGGATATCAATGGGTACCGACGGAATGCGGTTCTCCTTACCGTCTCGAGATATTATTGCGGATTCTATTGAGACCGTCGCTTCTGCACAATGGTATGATGGTCTGATTGCCGTAGTAGGTTGCGATAAAAATATGCCTGGTGCAATGATGGCCTTGGGTAGGCTCAATCGACCAGCCATTTTAGTCTATGGTGGAACAATTAGTCCAGGGTGTCACCAATCCAAAAAGCTAGATGTCGTTTCTGCTTTTGAAGCTTTGGGAGAAAAAATTGCGGGAAAAATAGAAGAAAAAGAATTTAAAGCAATCATTAAAAAGGCTTGTCCTGGACCAGGAGCTTGCGGTGGTATGTACACCGCCAATACAATGGCTTCCGCTATTGAAGCGATGGGAATGAGCTTACCCTTCAATGCTTCGAATCCAGCCGTAAGTGAAGAGAAAAAAAATGCTACCCAAGTACTCGGCAAAGCCATCCGAAATTTATTAGAAAAAGATATCAAGCCTAGGGATATCATGACGAAAGCAGCTTTTGAGAATGCACTTACTCTAATTATGGTTTTGGGCGGATCCACTAATGCTGTTTTACACCTGATTGCAATGGCAAGATCCGTCGACGTTCCGCTTACCATAGATGATTTTCAACGAATCAGCGATCGGACACCTTTACTGGCCGATCTGAAACCTAGTGGAAAATACCTTATGGAAGATTTACACAAGGTAGGTGGAGTTCCTGCTGTTCTGAAATTATTATTAGACCAAGGCTATCTCCACGGCAATTGTCTCACCGTAACGGGGAAAACCATGGCTGAAAATTTAGCCGCAGTTCCTGCCCTAACGCCCAATCAGCAAGTAATCAAAAAATTTGAACAGCCGCTAAAGACCTCCGGACATATCCAGATTTTATACGGCAATCTTGCGACGGAAGGTGCTGTTGCTAAAATAACAGGCAAAGAAGGAGAAATCTTTACTGGCGTTGCAAAAGTTTTTGATCGGGAAGCTGACGCGAACGAAGCAATCCGTCAAGGCACAGTTCTTCCAGGAACCGTCATCGTCATTCGTTATAGTGGTCCTAAAGGAGGTCCCGGAATGCCTGAAATGTTGAAACCAACTGCCGCCATTATTGGGGCAGGGTTAGGCAATCAAGTTGCCTTGATTACCGATGGACGGTTTTCGGGTGGAACACATGGCTTTGTAGTTGGACACATTACGCCAGAAGCACAACAAGGCGGTTTAATTGCCTTACTCGAAGATGGCGACTTAATCACGATTGACGCCATTCAAAACACCATCAACGCACAATTATCTTCCGCAACAATCGAGGAAAGAAAAACGAAATGGAGCGCCCCACCGAGCAGAGCAACTTTCGGTATTTTAAAAAAGTATAGACAATCTGTTTCTTCGGCAAGCGAAGGATGTATCACTGACTAAATTTTAATTTATGAAACCAATTTCACCACAATCACAGCATTATAAATCCTCAACATTAGCCCAACAAGTTAGTGGAGCAGAAGCTATTTTAAAATGCTTACTTGCCGAAAACGTAAATACCATTTTTGGGTATCCCGGTGGTGCTATCATGCCCGTATACGATGCACTTTATGATTATCAAAAAGAGCTGAATCATATTTTAGCTCGACACGAACAAGGTGCGATTCATGCCGCTGAAGGCTACGCGCGTGTTACCCGAAAAACCGCAGTTTGCTTTACGACGTCGGGACCGGGTGCGACGAATATTATTACTGGTTTGGCGGATGCTTTTTTAGATTCTGTCCCCATCGTCTGTATTACAGGACAAGTTAATAGCAAACTCTTAGGATCAGATGCTTTTCAAGAAATAGACATTATTGGCTGTACGACCTCTGTAACAAAATGGAATCATCAAATTACGAAAGCTCAGGATATTCCAGTGGCGATGGCGAAAGCATTTTACATTGCCAATTCGGGGAGACCTGGTCCAGTATTACTTGACATTACGAAAGATGCACAATTAGACAGCTTTAGTTTCCAGTATGTTACTCGACCCAAAATTCGTAGTTATCATCCACTTCCCGTTCCTCAACTATCCCAATTAGAAGCCGCTGCTCAATTAATTAATCAAGCGAAAAAGCCTTTCCTTTTGGCCGGACACGGTATTCAAATAGCAGGAGCACAAGCTATCTTTAAAGCCTTTATTGAAAAAACAGGCATTCCACTTGGTTGTACCATTCATGGCTTGTCTTCTATTCCTTCTAATCATCCCCTGCACATGGGTATGTTGGGTATGCATGGCAATTATGCGCCTAATATCAAAACGAATGAATGCGATGTACTCATTGCCGTTGGAATGCGATTTGACGATCGAGTTACTGGAGACTTAAGTCGATATGCAACACAAGCAAAGATTATCCACATTGAAATCGATCCTTCTGAGATTAATAAAAATGTCACCGCTGATATTCCAATCTTAGCGGATGCAAAAGAAGCATTAGAAAAACTACTCCCACTCGTTGCCGAAAAAAAATATCCGCTTTGGATTGACTCCTTTCATACTTGTCAAAACATTGAATACGATAAAGTCATTCACCGAGATACCCAATTACGACCTAATGAAAAAATTAAAATGGGTCAGGTTATACATCAGTTATCACAGCTAACCAAAGGTCAGGCAATCATCGCCACCGATGTCGGCCAGCACCAAATGATTGCAGCGCGGTATTACCATTTTTTGGATACCAATCAATGGGTTTCTTCTGGTGGTGCTGGCACCATGGGATACGGTTTGCCTGCGGCCTTTGGTGCCAAACTAGCCAAACCAGAAAAAGAAGTTTTAGCCATCATTGGAGATGGTGGTTTTCAGATGACCATTCAAGAATTAGGAATGTGTGCACAGTGGGAGGTCGGCGTAAAAATCGTATTACTCGATAACGAATACCTAGGGATGGTGCGCCAGTGGCAATCTTTATTTTTTGAAAATCGATATTCTTCGGTGGCCTTACAAAATCCTGATTTCGTGAAAATCGCAGAAGGTTTTGGCGTTCCAGGTGCCGTGGTAGAAAAGCCAGCACACTTAGTAACCGAAATTGAAAAGATGCTGCAACATCCAGGCCCTTACCTTTTGCACGTACGCGTCGAAAAAGAAGAAAATGTATTTCCTATGATTGCTAGTGGAGCTTCCGTTTCAGAAATACGATTAGCCTAAAAAATATTCTTAGACAAAATTATACCGATGAAAAATTATACGATTACCATCTACACGGAACATAAGATCGGACTTTTAACAAGAGTCGTTTCTGTTTTTACACGACGCCACATTAACATCGAAAGCATTACCGCTTCTGAGTCTTCTCTCAAAGGGATTCACCGTTTCACGATCGTCGTTAAGCTAACCGAAGAAACGGTACAAAAAATAGTATTACAATTAGAAAAAGCAGTCGACATCCTTAAGGCTTTCTATTACGACGACAGTCAAATTGTTTATCAGGAAATCGCTTTATACAAAGTTCCTACTAAAGCGTTTACCAAAGAAAACCAGGTCGAAAAAATCATCCGTACACACCACGCCCGAATTCTTGAAATTGAAGCCGACTATACTGTAATTGAAAAAACAGGACACCAAGAAGAGACCGAAGCTTTACTAGCAGACTTACAAGAAATTGGAGTATACGAATTTGTTCGCTCGGGAAGAGTAGCCATTGTTAAACCAATGGAATCCCTAAATAAATATTTAGAATCTCTAGCGACAGCACCTTAGCATCACTTTTATAAAAATATTTTTTAACAACAGATCACAACTAATGATACGTTCCTTGAACGTCATTTTAAAAAAAAATCTATTAAAATAAAAACCATTATGGCAAAATTAAAATTTGGCGGAGTAGAAGAAACAGTCGTCACCAGAGAAGAATTCCCTTTAGAGAAAGCATTACATACTTTAAAAGATGATGTGATCGCCATCATTGGCTACGGTGTGCAAGGACCAGCTCAAGCACTAAACTTGAAAGAGAATGGCTTTCAAGTCATTGTTGGTCAACGCAAAAATTCTGCAAGTTGGGATAAAGCTGTCGCCGATGGTTGGAAGGAAGGCGAAGACCTTTTCGAACTAGCGGAAGCCTGTCGCAAAGCAAGCATCATTCAAAACCTATTATCTGATGCTGGACAAATTGCTTGTTGGCCAGAAATGAAAGCAGAACTAACCGCGGGAAAAATGTTATACTTTTCGCATGGCTTTGGTGTTACTTACCACGACCAAACCAATATTATTCCCCCCCAAAATATAGATGTAGCATTGGTCGCACCGAAAGGATCTGGAACGAGTGTCCGTCGATTATTCCAAGAAGGGAAAGGAATTAACTCCAGCTTTGCTATTCATCAAGACTTCACCGGAAAAGCCAGAGCACGCGTTCTTGCACTAGGGATTGGGATTGGATCAGGCTACTTATTCGAAACTACTTTTAAAAAAGAAGTCTTTAGTGATCTGACGGGAGAGCGGGGTGTTTTAATGGGAGCATTAGCTGGCATTATGGAAGCTCAGTACGAGGAATTACGCCGGAGAGGGCACACGCCTTCGGAAGCTTTCAACGAAACTGTAGAAGAACTAACTCAAAGTCTTATGCCACTCGTTGCAGAAAATGGAATGGATTGGATGTACGCAAATTGCTCTACTACGGCACAACGTGGCGCCTTGGATTGGCGTAAACGTTTTCGGGAAGCAACAGCACCTGTTTTTAAGGATTTATACGAATCTGTCGCTACTGGACACGAAGCAAAAGTCACTATTGAAGCTAACACAAAATCCGATTACCGAGCACGCTTGGCGGAGGAACTAACCGAGATACGAGAATCCGAAATGTGGGAAGCGGGTAAAGTCGTACGACAACTGCGTCCTTAGTAAATAAATTTAAAACCTCAATTTAAACAACCTTCATCGACCGCTCAAGTGTCTCTTAGCAATTACATTGCAGCAGGTTTAAAAATACCTGCACAAAAAGCAACGTATTTGAGTATGGGCACTTGAGCACATTTTCTTTATCATGTTCCAGCAAAAGTTTATACCAAGTCAATCCATCATTACCCCTACTTTAATTAAGGCGGCAAAAGACCGCTTACAGGCTGTAATTATAGAAACTCCATTACAACTGAACCGAGGCTTATCGGAAAAATACAATTGTGAAGTTTGGCTCAAAAGAGAAGACTTACAAGTAGTCCGTTCTTATAAAATCAGAGGTGCTTACAACAAAATTTGCCAACTTTCCCCCGCGCTGCAAGCACGAGGTATTGTTTGTGCTAGTGCGGGAAATCACGCTCAAGGAGTAGCACTCGCTTGTGCTTTGCTAAAAATAAAAGGGGTTGTTTTTATGCCAAGAACAACTCCACAACAAAAAGTAGAAAAAGTAAGAACCTTTGGTGGTCCTTGGATTACTATTAAATTGCGAGGAGATAGTTTTGATGATGCTTCTACTGAAGCCGCTGAGTTTGTAAGTAGTCACCAAATGTGTTTTATCCCAGCTTTTGACGATCTCGACATTATTGCGGGACAAGGTACCGTTGGTCTAGAGATACTGCAACGATGTCCTCAAACCATTGATTATGTTTTCGCGGGAATTGGAGGAGGAGGATTAATCTCAGGGCTGGGAAGTTACTTTAAAACACTTAGCCCTACAACGAAAATCATTGGCGTAGAACCAGCTGGAGCAGCAGCCATGCAAGCAGCATTACAAGCAGGTCAACAAGTTACACTTTCTCAGTTGGATACTTTTGTAGATGGTGCAGCAGTACGTACCGTTGGTCATTTAAACTTTAAAATTTGCCAAGAAGTCGTTGATGAAATCAGTGTAGTCGCAGAAGGAAAAGTCTGCACAACAATCTTAGAGTTGTACAACCAAGAGGCAATCGTGGCAGAACCCGCCGGCGCCTTATCCATTACCGCTTTAGACGAGTATCGCCAAGTCATCAGAGGCAAACGCGTAGTTTGTGTCGTGAGTGGTGGTAATAATGATATTACTCGTACGGAAGAAATTAAAGAACGATCCATGCTTTACGAAGGGAAAAAACATTATTTCATCGTCCGTTTTCCACAACGCGCTGGAACATTGCGAGAGTTTTTAATTGAAGTCCTTGGTACACAAAACGATATTACACATTTTGAATATACCAAAAAGAATAATCGCGAAAAAGGCCCCGCACTCGTCGGAATCGAAACCCCTTCAAAAAAAGCCTATCAAGACTTACTATTACGTATGGAAGCACATCAAGTAGACTTTGAACTACTCAATGACAATCCTTCCCTTTTTCAATTGCTTATTTGAGTATTAATCCCTCCACAGTTTGTCTAATAATTTACATAACTTCTAGTTTTGTGTCGGCTGATTACATTTTACATCCTCTCTCCATTCCATTGTCAGGTATTATACAATCTCTTAGTTCAATAAACGATACATTTACCCTTGTATTTCGGACTAAACTTTATTAAGATCATTTTCATATAATACAACTTCAAAACTAAAAAGTCTCCCCAAGATTTTTTAGGCACCTTTTATTTTTTTCTAACAAAGATCAACCGAGTCGTTACTTAAAATTTTATGATGATGAAAAAATTTGTTTTTTTCTTACTAGGGCTATGCACCTTGGTGAGCAATGACCTCCGTGCGCAAGTATTAATTAATGAATACTCTGCTTCTAACTTAAGAGTGTTTCAAGACAATTACCAAAAAACAGAAGACTGGGTAGAGCTACACAATACGAGTGCCAGTTCCGTTAATTTGGCAGGATGGCGATTGTCAGATAAAGTTAACAAACCTGCTAAGTGGATTATTCCTGCGGGAGTAACAATTCCTGCCAATGGTTTTATTCGTATTTGGTGTTCGGGTAGAGATGAAGTTTCTCTTAACAATTACCATTCAAACTTTAAATTAAGTCAAACCAAAGCGGGAGAAGTTTTAATGCTTTCTCAGCCAGATAGCACCGTTGTTGATCAAATTCCTTTAGCACTTACCTTGATGGAACACTCTCGCTGTCGTGCTACGGACGGTAGCAACGAATGGAGGGTTTGCACCAGTCCAACACTTAGTCAATCCAATAATTCCGCTCCAAAGTACCTTGGTTATACCAATACCCCAACAATTAGCCTCGAAGGAGGGTTTTATAGTGGTACACAAACAGTCACGATCCAAAACAACGAACCCAATTCCACTTTGCGTTATACCCTTGATGGAACCGAACCTATTGTCAGTTCACCAACTTACGTTGATGCAATTTCAATTAGTTCGACGCAGGTCTTAAAAGCAAAATCGTTTAGTAACGACAATAACATTTTGCCTGGGAAAATTGATTTCCAAACCTATTTTATTGATGAAAGTTTTAGCTTAGCTGTTTTCTCCGTAGCGGCAGATGAGATAATAGACTTAGCCAATGGACAAGGAGATTTATTACCAATTGGTTCACTCGAATACTTTAATGAGGAGCAAGAGCGCGCAGCCAGTTCCTACGGCGAATTGAATCGACACGGACAAGATTCGTGGGTGTTAAATCATCGGAGTCTTGATTGGATCTCTAGAGATGAAATGGGCTATTCTAGAACCGTAGAAGCACCATTATTTGGTTACTCGGAACGAGATGAATACCAACGCTTTATGTTTAGAGCATCCGGCGACGACAACTATCCCGCCATTGATGATGACCAACACGAAGGAAGCACACACGTACGAGATGAATATGTTCATGCCCTTGCCATGGAAGGTAATATGAAATTAGATGTCAGAGCAGTAGAACGAGTCATTGTATTTTTAAATGGCCAATACTGGGGCGTTTATGGCTTGAGAGAACGACCGGTAGATCACGATTATACCAAAGAATATTACGATCAAGGAAAATTTGACCTTCAGTATTTAAGTACTTGGGGTACAACGGAAGCAGAATACGGCGGACAGCAAGCCTTTGATGATTGGGGAACCTTGCGCGACTTTATTTTAAATAACGACATGAGTGATCCTGATAATTACCAAAGCGTCAAAGATCAACTGCAATTGGTTAGTTTAATTGACTACATGATTGCGAACCTTAACTCCGTAGCATCCGATTGGCTTAATTATAATACTGGTTGGTGGCGCGGAAGAGATCCAGAGGGCGATCACAAAAAATGGGGTTACATTCTTTGGGATAACGATGCTACTTTTGACTATTACATCAACTATAGTGGTGTCCCAAATATTAATCCGGATGCGGAACCTTGCGACATTGACGACATTGCTGATTTCATGGATGGCTTTTTCTTTAATAATGATGTGGGACAACACGAAAAAATATTTTTGAAATTACAAGAAGAAAATCCAGATTTCAAACAGTTGTATTATTCGCGACAAGCAGATTTAATGAATACCGTTTATTCCTGCGATAATATGTTGGAAACCTTGGATCGCATGATTGGAGTAATTGCACCGGAGATGCCTCGACAAATTCAACGTTGGGGAGGAACAATGGAAGAATGGGAAGAAAACGTATCCACCTTGCGTGGTTTCATCGAAGAACGTTGTACCTTATTGGATGATGGCATGACGAGCTGCTTTGATGTTACTGGACCTTATCCTTTAACCTTGCAAGTAGAACCTGTAGGTGTTGGGGAAATTGATTTGAATACTTTAGATATTGAGGAGTTCCCTTGGACAGGAAATTATTTTGGTAACATGGAAAACCTAATCAAAGCGAAAGCAACCGACGATGATTATAAATTCTCGCATTGGATTAGTAAATCAGGGAATACCATCGCACCAGAGATCACCGCTCGAAAAGCGGCTATCACTTTAGCAGGATCAGATACCTTGATTGCCGTATTTATTCCGGTTACCGTTAATACACAAGAGATTGCTGCTAATTTTGGTTTGAGTGTTTTTCCGACACTAGCTAAAGACTTCATTAATATTAAATATAGTTTAGAGCAGTCCCTTCCGGTAAGTTTCAGTTTACATAGTGTCTTAGGAAATCGAGTCGTACAACTAGGTCAAGTAAGTAAGCAACGTAACATAGGTACGCACACAGAAAACTTTGATCTAAACCAGTTCAATCTTGGTGCTGGTATTTACTTTTTACAAGCTAGTTTTGGAACACAAAAGGCTTCTATCAAAGTAGTGGTTTTGGAATAATTTTTTCTTGAAATAAAAAAAGCCTAGTAGATAAAAAATTGTATCTACTAGGCTTTTCTTGTTTCATGATTTCCTTTACCGTCTTGATTGCTTCTTTTCTTTTTTGTTGCCAAAAGCAAGGTTGAGCCCAAAGCGAAAGTTGGTACTTTTCGTTTTCATGGGATCTACAAGTGGAATAATATTATCCGTTACGCCAAAGATTTGAATCCCGATCAGCCGTAAGGTAAAATTCAAACCAATATTATCAAAAGTTCTATTTCGTACGGAATACATCGCACCAATACTTAAAATATCGCCAAAATCTTTTTGTACATTCAACGCTAAAGCCGGTTGAAATCTTTTGCGGAAAATTTCGCCGTAAGCTAAGGCTCCAAGATGCAAACCATCTATCGGAGAAAACCGCGCACTGAGATAAAATCGACCGGGTAAACTCGTCGCAAAAGAACGCTCCGTTTCTGTAAAATTAAACACTTGTTCCAACGTGTCCACCACCGAACGCAAATCAAAAGAATCATTTTCAATCATAGGACCAACGGCTACCCCTTCGAAGCGATGGGTTCCCCGACTCGTTTGTGTACTAACGTTATTCTTCCAAATAATTTGCCCTAAATCAAGTACACTCGCTTTGAAACTAAAGCGTTTTCCCAATGTAACAACAGCACCTAAGTCAATTGCATAACCACTATTGTTCGTAAAAAGTGCGTTCGAAATATTGTCCGTTCCCCCAAAGAGTTCGATATCTCCGTCGTCGTTGATGGTCAAGCCACTACTTTGAAAAACAACATCCGTTTGTCCCGTTAATTCGTAATAATTCTCATCCGTATGAAGCGTTGCGCTAGAGCGATCGGTATGCAGTGCAGCGACGCCCATCAAGTACTTTAGCTTTGTCCCCACGCTGAGTATTTCATTCACCTGAAAAGCGAGTCCTATCCCAAACTCTTGGTATGCAAGCATATCAATTTGCGGAGCAATATCAATTGTTTCTCCAATGCGATTACCATTTCCTTCAAATAATAAACTCGCTATTCCTTTCGGATAATTGAGGTACGTGCCCATTTTCATGGCGTGTGATAAAGTCAGTTGAAAATAGTCGTAGCGCAAACCAACCGTTAGACTATGCAAGGCAACATTAGCTTGTAAATAATTTTTCGTTTCATCTAAAGCAGCTAATAAACGGGACGAATTCAAACTTAAGCGATTGCCATTTTCAGAGAAAATATTGTTGGGTGAAAATTGAGCATTATAAATATTTACGTGTGGCGAAACCAAGGCTATATTTACGCCGTAATTGCTAAATTTAGCTGGATTCGTTTGCGTAGATTGAATAATATTATCCATAAAATGCAAGCCTAAATCCTGCTGTGCAGACAATTCAAAAAAGCTAATTAAGCTACAAAAAAAGAAGAGCGTCAAGCGTTTCATAATCGTTGAGATTGATTGATTTAAAAAGAAAAAGAAGAGCAGTGCTTACAAATCTTTAGTCACGGCTTTCACCCCTAACTGTAAATCCACTCCGTAATCGCTGTAAAACTTAACGGCATTTCCCATAATATTATCCGTTGTCACTCGTGCACTCAGTCTAATTTTTGTCGCACTTTGAAAGTTTCGCAATTGCGATGGTGTAAGGTCGATGAAGGTCGTAGTCTCAGTATCTCCTATCACGCGACCTTCACTATTCGTTTTCGCAGCGACCAAGAAGTTTTGATATGGCTGCAACAAAGAATCCTGAACAACACCATTATCATCTTCAAAGTAAACCTGAATACCTGCATCGACGGGCAAACCATTATTGGCGATTAGCTTAAAAGTAGCCCGTTCAACATTTTCTAAAATGGAAGCATCGAAGTCAATATTTTTTTCGGTAATGAAATGTCCATTCGCGCGTACCCACAGCGGCAAAGCAACATCTACATTTACTTTAATGCTACTCGTGGCGGCAATAAAACCTTTTACCGGGCTTCCCCCAGGATTTAAGTTAGCAAGGAATTCGTAATTTAGGGCTTGCGGGTTACTCGCAATGACTTCCGCGAGAGTAGAGTTATTTTGATCCAATACTAAATTAGTAGTTTTGACCATTCCCATTTCGCTAAGCGTGGGGTAATTAAAATCGAGTCCATCGTCAAGGACAGAATGAAGATGCATTACGCCGCTCTGCTGTGTCATTACGGCTAAGTTTTGTGCTATCAGATTTACGGGCAGCCCAAAACCGTTTTCAAAAATCATGCTTACGCTTGGTGCTTCGAAGTAAACACTTCCTCCCGCAGCGTTAGTAAAAAGGTCAATTTTGATTTCGTCTTTTGGTAAACTCAAGGCTTGCTCAGGAAAAGTAGCGATGATGTAATCGTATTCCAAATCCGTAAAGCCAAAATGCACTTCTTCTAAATGAATACGCGCTCCCGTACTGACCCTCACCGCATTATATTCCACCACAAATTCCTCGTCGTAAAAATCAAATACATACGTACTCAAATCGATAGTTCCCGCTTGTTGAATGGGCTGCGTTCCAGTATTACTAACTGGAATCTCAATCGTTAGTTCCTGATTGTCCTTTTTTAAATTGGATAAGCGAATCGTTACCATTAAATCTTCGGCAAAACTAGATTCAAAGCGATAAGCAAAATTCCCTTTTTTGAGTTTAAACTCATCAATTTGATAATCAAAAGGTAGGTTCTCATAAGGAATTTTCACTACTGTATCAGGAATGGGAAACTCCAAATTTGGAATTTCTACAATTTCTTCACCTTGGTAAGAAAATACCTCACCTTGATAAACTAAAGTGATAAATTTATCATTATCTAGTGCTACGTAACCGCCCGTTTCAAAATTATCTAACAAGTCTTCAATATTGAGCTTCGCTTTCAAAATCGGAATGGCAATCGTTTGTGACCAATCTTCAATCTCTACTGCTTCGTAGTCTTTCAAACAAGCCGTAAATAGCAAGACAATGGGAAGGAAATACAAAAGTCGTCGATTTTGCAGCATAATAGCTATTGTTTTAGGTGCAGCACCCGTCTGCCACGAATAAGAAATGGGTAGACTTTAGATGACTACGAATCAAAAAATGTAGGAAATTGTACAACGTACGTTGTGTAGTAGCGAGAAGAACAGTAGTGATTTTGCAAAAAGAATGCCTAAATAAATAAGCTTAAGGATAAAGCTAATTCTTGGTGTAAAAATGTAGAAGCGATCAGCATTTCTCTTACATCGTAACCGCCTCAATATAGTTAAGGTCAGCTTTCTACTAAGCTTTCTAAGAAATTCATAGTAAATTGCAGCGCATAAATGTAGTTGTTTTAAAAAAAACAAGTTCCGCGAACTACTTCAACAAAACAACAATAAAATTTTAATCTGTGTTAATTATGAAAAGAAAAATGATACATCGCTTTTTTTCCTTGGCATTGTTGGCGATGGTGCCCTTTTTAGCGCTCGCGCAAAATCCTACCTCTAATCATGGTAATAAGTTTGAACAATTGGGTACTTTGCTTCCTAGTCCTAATACCTATCGCTCTGTAGATGGAACACCCGGACCGGACTATTGGCAACAAAAGTGCGACTACGATATCAGCTGTACGCTTAATACCAAAGAGCAACGCTTAGACGGAGACGAAACGATTACTTATCACAATCAGTCGCCCTCTACGTTGAAATATCTTTGGTTACAATTAGATGAAAACCAACATGATCCGAATGCTGACAATCACCGTTTTGATGCGAGTAAGATTCGAGAAACGATGAGCGAAAGTGCTTTGGTTCAACTAGAAGCATGGAGAGAACTAGAGAAATTTGGTTGCAAAATTGAAGCGGTTACCCAAACGGACGGTAAGCCTTTAAAATATATCATCAACAAAACGATGATGCGTGTAGATTTGCCAAAAGCACTAAAACCAGGTGAAAAAGTTTCCTTTAAAGTCAAATGGCATTACTATCTCATTGATCGGATCAATACACCAAGTTGGGGACGAGGTGGCTATGAATTTTTTGAAAAAGATGGCAATTACCTTTATACGATGGTACAATGGTATCCTCGGCTTTGTATCTACAATGATTTTGAAGGGTGGCAAAATAAGCAATTCACTGGACGAGGCGAGTTTGCCTTGACTTTTGGGGATTTTGATGTCAAAATGACTTTGGACGAAGATCACCTCGTTGGTTCTACGGGGACTTGCCAAAACTATGATAAAATGCTTAGCTCAACACAATTGAGCCGTTGGCAAAAAGCACAAGCTTCGAAGACGCCCGTTGAAATCGTTACCTTGGAAGAAGCCAAGAAAATGGAAAAAGCGCCTAAAGCTAAAAAGACAAAAACTTGGCACTACAAAGCAGAAAACGTAAGAGATTTTGCTTGGACTGCGAGCCGAAAATTTGTTTGGGATGCTATGCCGCATTTCAATGAGAATGGAAAGAAAGTGATGTGTATGAGTTACTACGGCAAAGAAGCTTATCCCATTTACAATCGATATTCTACCAAAACGGTAGCACATACTTTAAAAACTTACTCTAAGTATTCGATTCCATATCCTTATCCCGTGGCTATTTCTGTAGAAGCCGCTAACGGGATGGAATACCCTATGATTTGTTTCAATCCTGGTCGAGCGGAAGAAGATGGTACTTATACGGAACGTGCGAAAAATTCTGCCATTACAGTTATCATTCACGAAGTAGGACATAACTATTTCCCGATGATTATCAACAGTGATGAACGACAATGGGCTTGGTTTGATGAAGGACTTTGTACTTTCGTACAATATTTAGCGGAGCAAGAATTTGACAATAATTATAAATCGTGGGTCGGTGCGGATAAGATTACGAGTTACATGAGTATGCCCAAGGATAAATTGGAGCCGATCATGACCAATAGCGAAAACATTGTCAACTATTTTCCGAATGCTTATTTGAAACCTGCCGCAGCTTTAAATATTTTGCGGGAAACAATCATGGGAAGAGAGTTATTTGATTACGCTTTCAAAGAGTATTGCCGCCGTTGGGCATTCAAACATCCAACGCCAGCAGATTTCTTCCGAACGATGGAAGATGCTAGTGGTGTAGATTTGGATTGGTTCTGGAAAGGCTGGTTTTACGGTATCGAACCGGTTGATATTGCCTTGGATAGTATCAAGTGGTATAAAGTAGATTTGGAAAATAATCCAGAACGAAAGGAAAGAACACGCGACAATGTAAATAGTGCGCCGAAGGATGGACCGACTTTAACTCAAATTAGAAATCGAGCATCCGGCATGAAGTTTCCGGTAGAAGAAGATAAAGATTTACAAGATTTTTATACGACTTATAAACCTTGGGAAACGAGTGATTCCGTTGTTAGCTCTACCACTTATCTCTACGATGAAACCTTCACCAAAAAAGAAAAGAAGAAACGCTTTGGAGACAAAAACTATTACCAACTGCACTTCAGCAACAAAGGTGGTTTAGTAATGCCCGTTATTATTGAATGGACTTTTGAAGATGGTACCACGGAAATTGAGCGCATCCCCGTAGAAGTTTGGCGGAAAAATGAAACCAACTTCAGCAAAGTATTTGTCAAAAACAAAGAAGTAAAAGGTATCGTCATTGATCCTTACAAAGAAACGGCAGATATAGACGAGAGCAATAACAACTGGCCTGTAAAAGAACTGCCAAGTAGATTTCAAGTGTTCAAAAAACACAAGCAATCAGAAAAGAATATGAATCCAATGCAACGAGCAAAAAAGAAGAAAAAAGTGATTCGACCTTAAGCATGGGATTGAATAAATATTAACCTATTTTAAAAAAGCGGCAATTTCTCTCATTGAAATTGCCGCTTTTCATTTTAAGCTATTTAGATTTTCTCCCGCTATCCATCGTCTCCAAAATCAATAAATTCTACCTCATCCTCTTCCTCTTCTTCTTTTGGGTTGGGCAATTCTACCGTTTCTTCCTTGGGCTTTACTTTTAAAATTTCATCATCAGCTTCTTCTTCGGGTACTTCTTCGTCCCCAAATGGATCATCTTCAAAACCATCGATGTATTCCACTTCTTCGTCTTCATCGTATTCCTCTTTCGTAGCTGTTTTTGGTTTTTCTAGCTTAGCAACAGGATTGGCCATTTTACCAAATTCTTTTTTGAGTGCGGCATGGATTTCTTTTTTTAAATGTTCACTCCGCAGGAATTTTTTCTTAACCGTACGACGATCTTTTTTCATCTTGTATTTCGCAAGTGTTCCGTAGATGCGATAATACAGATTAAACCATCCTTTCTTTTCAGCTTTAATGGGACGATAATCGGGATTACTCTTTTTAAGCTTATTCCACAGCACTTGCCCCGCGTTGACTTTAATATTATAATCAATATCATTCTCAAAAGAATGCTCTCCGCTAATGGTGAGGTTTAAGGCATTACTTTGAATAAACATGGTTGGAATGTAGAGTCGACTTTTCCGAATTTCAAAAACATTTTGTAAGTTGACGAATTTGATCCGTTTTAGATCTCGCAGTTTGATGAAATTAGAAAAATCGTAGAGCATTTTTAAACCAATGAGTTCTCCATTCATCACACTAATTTCACCTAACACTTTTAGTTTATCTTGCTCAAAAGATCCTGCTTCGTTCCAAAAAGCATTCAAAGCCAAATTGGCGTGTAGTTTCCCTTTCACATGCTTATCTTGCAGCACATCCTGTCCAAAGTTTTCTGTCTGCCGAAAAAATTCCTTGACATCAATTCCATCACAAGCTAATTTTGCTTTTAAGTAAGGTCGATCTTCAAAAAACATTTTACCATCTAAGTCAAATTTACCATCCATAGCGATGGTTTTTCCTTTAATGATCAGTTCATTATTATCAAACTTTAGATCACCATTGAAATCAGAGCCTTCAATTTTGTTATAATTAAACTCGTCGATGCGAGCTTTAAAGTTTCCTTTCAAAAATTTTGTGATGCGTTCTCGTTTCTGCGTTTTGGCAACTTTGGCTTCGATCGACCCCGCTTTACGCCGTTGACCATTAACCACCGTTTCGGGCGTCTCCGAAAGCGCGAGCAAACGATCAATATCCATTTTAGGCGCGTGTAGCTGGGCATCAAATTTGAGCTCGGCAGATTTGGTATTTAACGAATCTGCAAATAAAACGGGCAGGACATTCAAGAATTTTCCATCCAAGATAATTTCACTTCCAGCGCCTTCCATTTCGATGTTATTAACAATCACACTATTATTTAACAACTTTAAGACTCCTCGATCAATAATCATTTCCTCGCCGTTAATCGTGAGCGAAGCATCATCAAATTCAATTGCGCCCGAAGATTTGACTCTGCTGATACTACGCGTACTCAGCATATCTTCGTAACGACCTTTCACCCGTAAGTTTTTAATTTCTACTTCCCCATCACCATCTGTAATCGTTTCTTTTTCCAACAATCCGTAAACCGCATCCATCGGAATAACGCCGTCCAAGCCAAACTCAATAAATGGTCGATCTAGATTACTCACCTTCAGCTTAGATCGTAATAGTTCTCGATTGAAATAAGCTTTGAAGTCGGCAATTTCAAAAACAGTAGTTTTGTTGGAGCGAGATTTTCCGTTGGTATATTTTGCGGTAAAGGTTACATCTTTTAGTGATTGTCCCAATCGCTTACTAGAAACCTTCCCATTCTCCAAGCCAAAATTAGCAACGATCGAAGGCGTTTCTTTATCGTTTAGGCGCCCCTGTACTTTCGTAGAAAACAAGAAAGTACCTTTACTTTTAAAATCACTAAAATATTTCAGTTGTTCCTCCGGCAAGAGTTGGATGACGGATTCAAGGTTACAATCTTTTCCCGTAATGATCAGGTCAAAATCCGTATGTTCGCCCGTTTGTTCAATCAATCCATTAATGGTAAATACATTGCCTTGCACCGCAAGGTCCACTTCTTTAAAAACATAGCGCCCTTTTTCTAAATCAACATCCAATTTAGCATCATACACCAAATCCTTGCCGACCAAGTAACGACTATTTTCTACCTCCATGAAGTTAGACTTTATCTCCGCAAAACTCGTGAGGGAAAAGCGGTTACTAGAGAATTGTCCCGAAATTACGGCTTCGTTGAGTTGCATTTTCAGCTCTTGCTTCGCACGTTGATCAACGTAAATCAATTCAACATCTTCTAGCCGAGCTTCTTCGAAGGATAAAGTAAATTCGTCTTGCTCCGTTGGTTCCTCTATTTCTTTTTCTGCCGTTTGTTTGAGAATATCATAATTCGTTCGTCCCTTTTTGTCTACTGCAATAAAAAGCGCCCCATTTTTAACGACAACTGATTTGACTTCGATGTTGGAAGTAAATAAGTTAAATAAACTAAATTGGAAAGACAATTCTTCGGATTCCAGCAGCGTTCCTTTTTGAGTATCCGACAACACTACTTTTTCTAAATTAGCCGAAGCAAGTGGAAAATTGGCGAGTAAGGAAAGGTTAAATTCTTCTACGGAGAGCTCTGCATCTAAATTATGATTGATTTCTTGAATGAGTTTATCGCCAATTTCTTTTTCAAAAAAGGCAGCGATAAGCACTAGTGTCAGTACCACAACACTAATTAAGATCCCAAATCCTAATAGAATTTTACGAAGTATTCCGCTAGACGCACCTTTTTTGGGCGCTTTTTCTTCCTTTTCTGCCATTGTTGTTTGATCCATACATCATATGATACGTAAAAATAATATAAAAGTTAAAAATTAGAACGCATAAAAAGATTGCGATATTTTAAATTTTTCTTAAAAAAGACTTGTATCTTTAAATAAGGAGTATTATCTTTGCAGTCGCTTAATAAGTAAAGCGATTTTTAGTTTGATACAAGGGTGATTAGCTCAGTTGGTTCAGAGCACCTGGTTTACACCCAGGGGGTCGGGAGTTCGAGTCTCTCATCGCCCACCAAAAAAGACCTGCTACCGTTGTAGTAAGGTCTTTTTTTATTTTAAGACATTTTGGAGCTTTTAAATAACTTCCATGCAAAAAGCCTTCCTCGGTCAATCGAGGAAGGCTTTTTAATACACAGTAATTTAAGTTTATTGATCTTTTGAGCTTTGGATTTTTATGCTAATCGAGGAATGCCCGGAGTTTGATAGCCTTAGCTATCATAACGAGGACAAGACGAAGAGTAGGATAAAAAGACCTGTTCAAAATGTTGAGTAATTTAGATTACAATGTATTTAATGCCCGATACCAAAGTATCTTTATTTAGCGATCTTGATAGAGCATCCTACCGCTTTGGTGAAAGACGGCTCAGGGTTTTTACCTGCTTGTAGTGCCTTAATCGCATCTACTAAATACGTTTCTTCTACTTTATCCGCAGCTTTTGGATTATCATCAATTGCGCCGATATACTTTACGGTACGGGATTTATCCAATAGAAATACGTGTGGTGTTCTCGTGGCTCCAAACTTTGGGAATACTTTCTGACCTTCGTCAAATAGATAAGCAAAATTGAAAGCCTTTTCTTTAGCTCTTACTTTCATATCTTCAAAAGAATCACCTGGCTGAACCGCAGGATCATTGGGATTGATTGCAATCACTGGATATCCTTGTGCCCCGTAAGTCTTTTGTAACTCAATAATTCGATCTTCATACATGACAGAATAGGGGCAATGGTTACAAGTAAATACAACGATGTATCCCTTAGCTTCTTTATAATCCGCTAACGAAACCATTTTGCCGTCAATATTTTTCAAAGAGAAATCTTCTGCAACGTCACCAACGTGGTAACCTTTATGAACATATACCGCAGAGATCATAGAACAAGCGACTACGAATAAGCCTAGTAAAAGCGTGAATTTTTTCATTACTGATTCAATATTAGTTATTAAAAAATGGGTTGATAATTTCTTCTAATTCTTTGACACTATGAAATTCTTTTTCATAAAATGCGCGTTTTTCTCCTTGATACACCAAAGTAATTGGAATCGCTCCAGACCATTCTGGTGAGATCCGATCAATCCATTTGTTAGCCTGTTGATCGTCCAACAGCACTATTTCCGACTGTATTTTATGATCTTTCACAAAAGGAATGACTTTTTTGTCCAATTGCTCCGCAAAGTCTAAACTCACCAGAATCATTTTGAACTTTTTGCCTGCATATGCCGCCGCCGCCGCTTCGAAGTAGGGCAATTCTTTTACACAAGGACCACACCAAGTTGCCCAAAAATTAATAACGTAAGTCGTATCGTTATCGTGCTTTAAAATTGCTGCTTCCATTTCGTCGAAACTATGGTATACTTTTATTGGAGTGGATTGACCACTACTCGTATAAGCAAAAAAACAAGCTAAGAAGGAGAATAATAAATTTTTCATACTTTTATATACTATTCAGATTAAACCGCAAGATGCTAAAAAGGTTCAAAGACAAAGTGACTATACATTGCTTTAACAATTAATTAACCATCCGTATACGAAAGCAATGCCACCAAAAAAAACGCTAACCATTCAAATAGAACAATTAGCGTTTCGAAAAACTCAAAAATTATATCTCATTAAAACCGATTGCAATCCACTAGCAATCGTCAATTACTTACGCTTTGACAAACCGTCAAAGTAATCTTTTCTTAAAACTGCCTCCCCAGTTAACCGGAGACTAGTTGTAGGAAATAGGCGTCGATAATTCAAAGGCTTCGTTGTGAAAAGCCAAACCATCTACGCGCGGTACCATGTGCTCACTCAATGGCAGCATCGAAATGCTTTCCATTACCTCAAACTCTGATTTTCCTACGAAAATCGCCCAAATTTTAGAATAATCGGCAGCGAGAGAGTAGCTCTTGATTTTTCCTGACGTCAATAATCGATTTACAGCTATCCGGTGTTCGGGCACTAGACTTAGTAACTCTGGCGTCAAGGGTACTGGTAGCTCAAACTCTACCATGAAATAATGCTTGATCATATCTCTTTATTTTTAGGAAGTAGTTCCCTTGATTTCACGAACTACCTCATGCTTTTTAATGTTCTTTCTAAATAACTCATGGATCTAAATTAGCTTTAATTTCCGCGAATTACTTAAAACAGATCAACAAGCATTCCATGCCAAAAAACACGTCAAAATGACCGATTTTCTGAAATATCTTTGTCAATAAGGCATTTTTCGGTTTAAAAAGGCTGACAGATTTACCGTTATTTAATCATATCGTGCTGGATCAAGCAAATCAATCGCACAAGAAGTTGGCTGCCCTAATAAAGTTTCAGCGATGAGCTTGCCAGTTGCAGGTCCTAAGGTAAGACCAAGCATGGCGTGTCCCGCTGCAATGGATAAATTGGCGTAACGTTGAGCTCTACCAACAAAAGGTAAGCCATCGGGAGAGCAAGGTCTTAACCCTTTCCATATTTTTAGATCTTCGTAACGCTGTCCCGCAAAATCGGGCAAATATGCGGGAATAGATTTAATGATTCCCTTAACTCGTCTCGGATTAATACTTAAGTCTAAGCCGGCGATTTCCATCGTCCCTGCAAATCGCAATTGCGCCTCCATCGGCGTAACAGCTATTTTTGCTTCCATCAAAATAGCGGGTGTATTCAAGTTCGCCATCGGTTTTGCTAAAGTAAAACTATACCCTTTCCCTGCTTGGATTGGAATTTTGAGGCGGAGCTGTTGGGCAAGGATTGGAGACCAAGAGCCCGTCGCTAAAATGTATTCGTCGGCAGAGAAATCGCCTTGATCCGTAATAATTTTTTGAATCTTCTTTCCTTTGAGTTCGAATTGCTTTACCGTAGTCCGAGGAAGGATAGTCGTCCCATTGGTCCTCAAATTAGCCTTAAGTGCCTTTAAAAATAACCCCGGTGATAAATGTGCATCTCCCGGATAGTGTACCGCACCGAGAATATCTAAGTTGATGTTGGGTTCCAATGTTTTGACCGCCGCGAGCGATAAAATATTCGCTTCGATGCCTAGTTGACTTGCCATGTGAGCATTATGGGCTTCTTCTGCTCCTGCTTTATCCGTTTTGTACATCATTAAAATGCCACGTTCTTCAAAAGCAAACTGAAAAGCGGCTTGCGCAGCAAATGTTTTAAACAATTGCTTACTCAATAAACTGACATCTCTCAAAACTGGTGCAGCACGTTCGACGCGCTGCGGAGAAGCGGCACGGTAAAATTTCCAAGCCCAAGAAAACAGATCAAGATCAAAACGAGGCTTAATGTAAAAAGGACTTTCGGGATTAAACATCCACATCATTCCTTTCTGAATCATTCCTGGCGCTGCTAAGGGGACAAAATGACTCGGTGTAATCATCCCTGCATTACCGTAAGAACAGCCATCTTCCATCGTTCCTTGATCAATGACGGTGACTTGACAACCCGCTTCTTGCAAATAATACGCACAAGAAAGTCCGATCACACCACCACCGATCACCACAACGTCTTTCTTTTTCATAATTGCTAGATTGATATTCCTAATGAAGTTATTAAGTCACTTGAAAACCAAAGGCGTAAGGATCTTCCTCGTCAATCAAAATCGTGTTGTATCCAGTGATGCGTGCCCAGCCTTCAATACTTGGCACAATCGCCTTGTAGTCTCCAACGGTAGTCAGTGCTTCAATCTTACCAACAAACTGACTGCCAATAATACTTTCGTGCAAGAAGGGCACTCCTTCCTTTAATTTCCCTTTGGCAAACCATTGCGCCATGCGAGCAGAAGTACCCGTTCCACAAGGAGAGCGATCAATCGCTTTATCTCCGTAGAAAACCGCATTTCTAGCCGTAGCTTTGGGACTAATTGTTTTACCAGCCCATAGCAGATGACTAAGTCCTGTAATCGTAGGATTCTCGGGATGGATAAATTCGTACGCTTCATTAATTTTTTCGCGAATAATCGGACTCCAACGAATTAAATCGTTTGCCGTATAATCTTGAATCCCTGAGAAGTTGGGCTGCTCGTCCACAATTGCATAATAATTACCGCCGTAAGCAACATCAATCGTCAGTAAGCCCAAATCAGGACAGTCGATTTTGAGATCTTCCGCTGCCAAGTACGCTGGGATATTTTTTAATTTGACTGAAGTTACTTTCCCTGCCGTTTCCTCGTAGCTGACCAAGACTAGTCCTGCGGGCGTTTCCAAACGTAGTTTCCCAGGCACTTTAGGCTTTACCAAAGCTTCTTCAATCGCAACGGTAACGGTTCCAATTGTCCCGTGACCACACATGGGCAAGCATCCACTAGTTTCAATAAATAAGATGCCTACATCGTTGGCTTCGTCCGTAGGCGGATAAAGTATGCTTCCTGACATCATATCGTGTCCTCTCGGCTCAAACATCAACCCTTTGCGAATCCAGTCAAATTCTTTTAAGAAATGTTGGCGCTTCTCACTCATCGTTTTTCCTTCTAGTGTCGGCCCACCTTTAGCAACGACGCGCACAGGATTGCCACAGGTATGTGCATCAATGCACGAAAAAGAATGTTTCATTGAAGTAAGAATTTACAGCGTGAATATAAGTTTCATAAAAGCACATGCTAATTAGTGAAACCTATTTAATGACAACGTTCCCATTTTTGAGTTTACGATCACTAACGATTTGATAAAAGTAAACCCCTGCTGCTAATTTACTAACATCAAGATCAAAGTTACGCGTAACTCGATGATGACGAATCAATTTTCCAGTTGCATCAAATAAACTAAAGTCAAAAGCCGTATCAAAGTTTGATCTAATTTGTAAGGCTTGATTCTTCGTGACAGGATTAGGAAATACTACAAAATTTTCGGCTAAAGCATTGATTGTAATCGGCGCAATTTCAGAATAGTCTACTGTACCATCAAGTGCTACCATCTTCAATCGGTAGTACGACGTACCTTGGTAGGGTTGGCGATCTTCCCAAGTATAATTTTTAGTACTGTTTGAATTTCCTTGAGCATTTCTACGATGTATGCTTTCAAAAACTTGCCCTGTACGACTACGTTCTAATTCAAAATAATCATGGTCTTTTTCACTAGCGGTTTGCCAACGTAAATCAACCGTTTCTGACGCAGTGAGTCGAGCGGTAAATGCTAGCAACTCTACAGGCAAAGAAAGATTAGTTAAACTAGTAACCACAAATTGACTAAAACTACTAATGCCATTGTTCGTTGTAAAACTTACGTCGCCGTCTGCACCTGCCGTTGCTACGTCTGCTTGATCAATGTAATCTCCCCAAGTACTTCCATCGTCGTTGGAGTTTCGTTTGTACAAAGCAAATCCCGCCGGTTCGATGGCATCGTTAGGGTTGACGTAACCAATTTCCGAGAAGTGAATTCCGTCGAGTGGGGAAAAGCTTTCATTGCTTCCATAGTTATTAATAATCCAATAACTACGACTTAAATTATTATTATCAGGACTTGCATCGGGAGCAAGATTAATTCTAGTGACAAAAACTTCGCCGTTGGGGTAAGTTCCAGTTGCGGGAAAGTCTAGCTGCAATCCAGTCGTTCCGAAACTTTTAGTTCCGCCACTCAGTACGTTTTCAGCAGCACTCACGCCGCCGCCTACGGGAGCAGTAGAACTCGTTCGACCCGCCGCGCCCGTCATCGTAGCGTGGCGAACACCAACTCTGTCCGTGACTAATCCATTCCCTCGGTTAAATTGGTAATAAGCCAAAAGCTTAGGATCATTTTCTGCTTTTTTAGTCAGGTGACGTGTTGCCCGAATTTCCGTTTGGCTTAAAGATTTATTCCAAACACAAACTTCGTCGATCATTCCGTCAAAATTTCTACTTCCCCAACCTTGGTAACTTCCCACTAGCGTATTTACACTAAAATCAATTACCCCCGGAGTTACATTATGCGTACTTCCGACGCCGTCTAAATACACTGTGATAGAACTACTATTCACCACCAACGCAACGTGTGACCATTTATCACTAGGAACCGTTAAGCCACTATTCCACCACCATTCTCCCCCCGGCCAATGATAAGCCAATACGTTATTGGGGCCTAGATTCAAGCCTGCTGCGGAACCGCTTTCCGTCATAATAATTCCAGTATAGTCTGCTTGTATTCCATTGGGTTTAATCCAAGCGGAAAAACTCACTTCATTCGTAGACATCCCCAAGTCTGGTATTGTCAAATAATCTCCAGCACTAGTTAATTGCAAGGCATTACCCGGAATCGTATCCGCTTCACATTCTCCCGTGATGCTAATAAAATTTGTTACCGTTTGTGAATCACTTCCGTAAGCATCCGTAACCGTCAAACTAACGTCGTAACTTCCTGGAGCAGCATAGCTCACTTGAGGATTTCTGAGGGTAGAAGTACTTGGCGTTCCGCCTGGAAATTGCCACTGCCAACTTGCACTACTTTCGTTTAACGCCGAGTGGTCGGTATACTGAATAAGATCGCGGGTACAAAAAGAAGTTAGCTTATCTGCTGCAATTTGAGCGGAAGGTCCTGAGTTTTCATAAAAATCACATTCATAGACACCACGGCTCGTTCCATTTCTAATTTTGCCTTCTCGGTAATAAGGAACCAGTTGTGTAGAAGTCGTATTCAAGGGTAAATTATTATTGAACAATTCCCAGTTGGACATAGTATTATTACGATAATAAACGGCACGGCGAGTTGCTAAATAAACTCCACCGTTACTGCCTCTTTGATGTTCTAGATTCGTGATATATTCTCCGTCTAAATCAGCTGTAGTAATGTTCGTCCAGCTATTTCCACCATCTGTAGATTTGTATATTTTATTCCCATCACTAGCACCGTAATAGGTACTTTGGTGCACCCGCGCCGCCCACAAAACATTTTCATCGCCGCTACTCACCGTAATGTCGTAAGCCACCCAACTACCTGAACTCAAAGGCGTAATTTCTGTCCAGTTGATACCACCATCATTAGAGCGCCACATTTTCTTATCATTCCCCCAGTAACTTCCCCAAGTAGCTGCGTAAATTCTATCGGGATTAGACCAAGCAACTTCTATCGAAGTAAGCTTATCCGAAAAACTGTGCAGCAACTCAAAACTAGCACCATCGTCTTCCGTTTTCCACAAGTCTTGATCTACGCCAGAATATATAATATTATAACACCGCGGATCAAACTCCAACTGACTTGACTCTCCAACAATGTAAGAAGCATTAGGTTTTTTATCGAAGCCATACGTTGTAATCGCCGTGGTACGATCTCCCGGCAACATTTTTTTATTATAATCACTGTATACAATTCTCTCTTTTCCAAAATTAGCAAAGCCACGAATATTATCTCCACCATCTGTACTTAACCAACCATTCAAATAGACATCATTATCCTTCAGTAAAGTTCCATTGTGATAAGTTCCTCCCAGCATCACTTCTCCATCCCAAAAACCAGTACCAAATCCCCAAAAATCGGTACCTTGTATGCCGTACATTTTACGATCAATATTGGCACCATTATTTGTAGAAAAAAACAAACCACCATCACAAGCGATCCAAAGTTCGTTATCGTATATTTTGATGTCGTGAATATCCGCGTGTACATAGTTTTCCTTATAGGAATGACTCCATTTTGAAGGACAAGTAAAACTTACACCCGCATCACCAGAATACCAGAGATTAACACCTCCTACATAAATAGAATCCGCATCCGTAGCCGAAACGCCTAACGCTAAGTCGTAATAATATTGTCCACCATCATCCGCTCCGACGTCGGACCAGCCCATTAAGTTTGGATTCGTATTTTCGTTGGGTACGCCAGCAGGTTGTGGACCACAACAAGTTCTAGTCCAAGATTCTCCCGCATCATTACTCCGATAAATTCCATACAAACCACTTCCTCCGTTGGCGGCACCCGTTGCAAGCGCATAAATTCGATTAGGATCTGCGGGAGAAACAGCAATTTCCGTGCGCTTTTGTTCTTCGTTAGCTGCCGTAGGATTGGGCCAGCCCATTGATCGAATGGTAAAGCTTATCCCTCCATTTGTAGATTTATAAAATTCTGTTTGATCGGCCACTTGCTTGATTGCATAAACGATAAGTGGATTAGTAGGATGATATTCAATCTCCTGAAAAGAACCCGATAAAATACTCGTCCAATTGGCGCCCGCATCGGTAGAACGGTACAAGCCATGATTGGAAGAAAGCAGTAAGGTGTTGTGGTTGGTAGGATCACTGACAATATCTTTGACGCTATGACTTAGTGCCGTAAAAGCCGCATTACCGATGGCGCTCCAAGTTATTCCACCATCCGTTGTTTTGTATAATTTACCCGCACCTTCGAAGTAAACAATTTTGTCGTCAGTATAATCAATTTCTAAAGAGAGCACCGAACTGATGATTAAATCTTTTGTAAGCAACGTCCAATTTTCTCCTTTGTCAATCGATTTCCAAACGCCAGCCGTTGCCGTTCCAGCGTACAGTATATCGGCATCTGTTGTCGCTCTTTCTACCGTGTAAACGTGAGCAGCACCCGCTGCGTAACTTACACTTGCTGCTTCTTTATCAAAATCGTAAGGTCCCAAACTTTGCCACTGCGAATTGGGCCCTCGGAGCTCCCGTACCATTTTTGATCGTTCGGTAAATTTTGCTTCATTCTCAAAAACCCGCGACCGAGAAATTTCCTTAGGATTTGTAGCTAGTCCATTAACATCTCGGCTAAGACTTCTTAGCCAACGCTTATAATACTGCGTATGACCATTTTTCACAAAACTGTGCGTACGGTAATAAGTTTCATAAGCATCTATTACTTTTTCTACGTTAGCTTCTTTTTCGTACATGAGTTGTACCCAATTCGGTAAATCGGCAGCATCGCGCTGATATGTATTTTCCAGTTGTTGTGCATTGACGAATAAGCTAAAGCAACCAATCAATAGAGTAGTGAGGATTTGGACTTTCATAAATTTGTGTTTATTAGTTGTTTAATGAAAACCTGATTTTGGATTTCACGACAGTATTTTTTGAAGCTAAGGGGCGAGACAAGCATACAGAAGGTATTTTGCTTGCTTATATTTAAAATACTTTGATTTAAAGTTAAGGATTAATCAAGATATTTTAATGAAAAAATAACTGTTTTGACAAATTCTGTCTATTTAATATACCCGAAGAAGAAATTAACATTTCTTCTTCGGGATTTTGAGGCAACTTTCAAGCCAATTAGTACCATTTGAGTATCGACCGATGATACGGCTTATGCTTTCGTCAATTCACCGTCAATTGTTCTCCAAATGCCCAAAGAGTTTTCATCTTTTAAAGCTGGAGCTAATAATTCCTTAGGCCAGTTTTGAAAAGCAATTGGTCTGGCAAACCTTCTAATAGCGCCTGTTCCTACCGAAGTATAGCGGCTATCCGTCGTCGCAGGAAATGGTCCGCCGTGGTGCATAGCATGACAGACTTCCACGCCCGTTGGTACATTATTAAAAATCAACCGACCTACTTTATTTTGTAAGGTACTAATCAGTTTTTCTTGGGTAGACAACTCTCCCGTTGTCCCCATGATCGTGGCGGTCAATTGACCTTCCAAGCCTTCGATCACCGACTGCATTTCGGCAGCATTTTCACACGAAACAATTAAACTAAAAGGGCCAAATACTTCATCCATCAAATCTGGATTTGCCAAAAAATTCTTGGCCGTAACGCTCGCAACCGTTGCCGAGCCCGAAGTGGTTTCTCCCGTGTGTACCGTTTCTGCTTCCAACTGCACACTAGCAATTGCTAAAGTCTTTTTTCGAGAAGTTTTATAATTTTCACAAACCTTCGCATTCAGCATCGTTCCCGGCGGAATTTGCTCGATCGCAGCAGACAATGCTGTTTTAAAAGCATCCAACTCAGAACCTTGCTCTGCGATTAATAAGCCCGGATTAGTACAAAATTGTCCTACGCCGAGTGTAATCGAATGTGCAATTTGTTGAGCGAGTCCCGTCGCTTCGTTAGCTAATTTTTCTTTTAATAAAACGACTGGATTAATACTTCCCATCTCCGCAAAAACGGGAATAGGAACTGCTCGTTTCGCACAAGTATCAAATAAAGCTTTTCCTGCGCGATACGATCCTGTAAAAGCAATCGCTTTGCACAAAGGATGCTGCGCCAAGTGTTGCCCTAGTTCTGGTCCAGTCCCGTTTAAAGAAGAGAATACACCATTGGGCATTCCCGTTTTTTGGGCAGCTTTCTGAATCGCTAATGCGACTAAAGTATTCGTTCCTAAATGCGCCTCGTGTGCTTTGATTACTACTGGATTTCCGGCGGCTAGTGCAGCAGCGGTATCTCCTCCTGCCGTCGAAAAGGCCAAGGGAAAATTACTCGCCGTAAAAACTACCACGGGACCAGTCGGCATCAACATTTTTCGGATGTCGGGTTTGGGTTGTGGCGTCCGGGTAGCATCACCACGATCAATGAAAGCTTCCACCCAAGAACCTTCTTCTAATACGTTAGCAAAAAGACGGAGTTGATTCACAGTTCGACCGCGTTCTCCTTTTATTCTGCCTTCTGGCAAACCAGATTCTAGCATAGCACGTTCAATCAAGGTATTGTCCAAGGCTAAGATTTCGTCAGCGATTGCATTTAGAAAATTAGCTTTGTCTTTCCCCGAAGTATTTTTATACGTTTGGAAAGCCTCCGTTGCTTTTTGCATCGCTTCGTCGATCTCCGCTTCACTGGCTACGTGAAAAACACCATCTAAAATTTCTAAGGTAGCGGCGTCAAAAGATTGCATTATTTTTTGCGCGATACCTGAAAGTTTAAAACCAATTAGATTACGTCCGTCCATGCTGTTTATTTGTTTGGGCTAAGAATGTTTATTCTTAAGGATGAAGTTAAATTTTATTTGAAACAATTTTATAAATTTTCAAAAGCAGATAGATCTGGTCGACTTGCTAAACTTTGGGTAATCACTTCTTGTACGTGGGCTCTTTCTGCTCCAATTAAGGGCAACCGAGGAGCACGTACGGGTTCCGTTCCGAGTCCTACGGCAACTTCTGCGAGTTTGATATTCTGTACTAATTTAGGGTGAATATCTAATTCTAACAAGGGCATAAACCAACGATAAATTGAAAGTGCTTCTTCAATTCTTCCTGCCTTTACTAACTTATAAATCACGACCGTCTCCCTTGGAAAGGCATTCACTAAACCCGCGACCCAGCCATCTGCTCCGGCGACTAAACATTCGAGTGCAATGGTGTCTACGCCACAGAGAATTTTGATGCGATCGCCAAAAGCATTTCGCATCCGCGTAATATTAGTTAAATCTCGTGTAGACTCTTTCACCGCTTGAATGTTTTCGCAAGCCAATAAAGACTCAAACATTTCGACGGTTACTTTTATTTTGTAATCTACGGGATTATTATAAATCATAATCGGTAAAGCGGTCGCCGTTGCAATCGTTTTAAAGTAACTAACAACTTCTCGATCATCCGCTTTGTACTTTAAGGGTGGCAACAACATCAATCCTGCTGCGCCCTCCGCTTCGTATTGTTGCGCCAATTGAACAGCGGCTTTGGTTTGTTGCTCGGCAATATTCATCAACACTGGCACCCGTCCATTGCTCAAGCGAATTGTTTCTTTTAATAAGACGCTCTTTTCCGCAGGATCTAAAGTACTCGCTTCTCCCAACGATCCGCCGAGCACGATCGCATCCACACCAGCCATAATTTGTGCTTCTATATTGACGGCAAAAGCCGGTAAATCTAGTTCGTCCGTTTCGGTGAACTTCGTCGTTACTGCGGGGTAGATACCTTCCCAAGATAGTTTCATAATACTAGATTTAGTAAAGTGCTTGGTTTAATAAAATGTGCTTGGACAAAGATATTAGGAATTTGGCGCTCATCCTTCGCCAATTTTATCAAAAAATGATACTTTTTTATCATTTACAAGTTTATTTTTACTTAAAAGGGTTATTATAGTATTGAATCTATTTAAGAAATCCATTTTTATGAAAGCTTTAGCCTTCAATATACCTAAGACAACGCAAGCTTCTTTTCGAGTGCAAGTGGATGAATTACCTTATTTTTATGATCGGTTGCACCATCATCCGGAGTTACAAATCAGCTTAATTCTACGGGGATACGGAACGCAATTCATCGGTCATCGGGTGCGCTCTTTTCAGGCGGGTGAGCTTTTCGTGATTGCGGCAAATCTGCCACACGTTTTGAAGTCTGATCCTATTTTTTACGAAAAAGAAGAAGAAAGTGTAGCGGCAATTTCGATTTTTTTTAACGAACTTTCTTTTGGTCAAGCCTTTTTTGATTTACCAGAAATGCAACATATTGCTAATTGGATGCGAAAGCTACAAACTGCGGTAAAAATATCGGGTCCAATAAAAGCACAAATAGGAGCGTTGCTCAAGGCAATGGTTAATCAAAATGAATTTCAGCGTTTTTTGCAATTGTTGAATATCTTAGACTTATTGGCGCATGCTAAAACGCAAACCGTCATCGCGCAACCAAGCTTTACCCGAGCGGATAAAACCGTTGATCCACAGGAGTTCAACCTTGTTTTTCAGTATTTAATGGATAATTATCACCGTCGCATTAGCTTGCAAGAAGTTGCCGCGTTATTAAATAAGAGTAGCGCTTCGTTTTGTCGATATTTTAAACTGCACACCCAAAAGACCTTTGTACAATTTTTAAACGAAATCCGGATTGGGGTCGCTTGTCAAAAATTGCAAGAAAGAAATCAATCGATTTCGGAAATTTGCTATCAATGTGGCTTTAGTAATTTGTCAAATTTCAATCGGCAGTTTAAAAAAATCATGCAACTTTCACCTTCACAATATTTAAGAAAGCGAAGCTTATGAGTTCATCAATCCTGCGACGATTTCCGTTTTGAACGACGGCTTTTTTTATCTCGCCTTGCGTTTTTACGTCGAAAAAGAGATCCCAAGAACCAAACAATACCTCCGACAAAACCTAAAATAAAACCAATCAGTAGTAAAATGGTTCCCGTTCCAGTAACGTTCGCAAAATATAAAATAGCGCCCGTGGTCAATAAACCTAAACCCGAGAAGATCATATACATCCCGATCTTTTCGCCTTTACTCAGTTTTTTCCCTTTCCGCAACTTGGCCCTCATTCTTTTTAAGCGCTTCCGATAATTTCGCTTTTTCTTTTTGCTCAATTTCTTTTGTGGAACAGTCGGCGTGACTACTACTTCCTTCGGCGCAAAATCTCGGTTTGGTAAAGCTTCTAATGGTGTAGCGATACTAAGCAAGATTAGCATTGTCCATAAGTAAAGATAGATTCCGTTTTTCATTTTTCGGTTTTTAGCGCTTGAGTTTGAATTCATAAAGATAACAAACAGTTCCTTTCTCTTCTAATTTTACAATTTGCTTGCCATATTGGTTAAAGTGCTGCGCATACAAAGTCGAGTCGTTCCCTTGTGGTGTTTTTCGATAGTGCGACAGCAAAAGCCAAACTCGCTGCGTTGGTGCAGGCAAGCGGGCAAGATCGGCTTGCCAGTCTTCAAAAGGAGAAGTCCCTTCGAATACTCGCAAGTTTTCTAAACCATATCTTTTTTTGTAGTAAGCAAACTGTGGCGCCGTATAAGGATAAAGGTAAAATAGGTCTTCCGCTTTTTTGTGCTTAGTTATGTAGGCAAGCAAAGGTTTTATTTCCTCTACTGCTTCGGGAGTTGCGAGTTTGTGAATCGTATCTAGTACGCCTTGGAGTAAAATCACGGCAATGAGTAAGGCTCCAAAGTACTTACCAAAGCGCATTTTTTGAGCACAAAGCTGGTAGAACCACGCTAAAGATTTTACCAAAAATAAAACTAAGCCCGGCATCGCAAAAAGTAGCAACCGAGGAATCGTAGAATACTGGTGTAAAGCAGAAGCCGCAAAAGCTAATCCGACTGGAAACAATAGCAAAACCAACCAAATTTTTCGTTGCCTAAAGGCGACAAAAAGACCAACCAAACCAACGCTCCCCCCTAAGTACTTAAAAAAAACACCAACTGGATTTCTAAATAAGCTGAACCACGCATTCGCATACCACTCCCAACTCGTTTTTGCAAAAATATTAAGTGGCATAAAGTAAGCAGTATGAAAATCTTGGAGGTCATTATTCGCAATGGATGGCTTGAGAAAGCCGAAAAAATAAATCAAAAAGCTCGCTGCCCAACAACTTCCGATGCATAACAAGTATTTTGCTAAGGTACTATTCTTTTCTTGGTAAGCCTGGAGACTTAAGGCTGAAAAGCTAGCCGCCAAGACGAAAACAACAGGCTGGGAAAACCAGACGAGTAAAACGCCCAAGGAGATGTGTTGCCATAGATATCGCTGCGATTTATTTTCCAATACCTGTACGGTGCTGCCCCATACTAAGATTGCCGCTAAAACATCCGTGCTGTATTGTTTGACCTCTGTGCTATAATAAATATGTGGCTGGCAAAAAACAAAAAATGCAAGCGCGACCAGTGCAAATTCTGCGGATAGTAGTTTCTGACTTAGTCGATAAAATAACAATAGGGAGAGTAAGCCCGCTAACAATGGCCACAACCGCAAAACATATTCACTTGTCCCCAATCCAACAACTAAAATTTTTTGTAAAAATAAAAAACCAACTGGAGCTGCTTGATTATTAGGTAAGACGCCCGTTAATTCTACGAAAGAAAGATCAATAATATTATTAGCTAATAAAGCTTCATCAAACCACAGCGATCGATTATGAAAATAGGCTCGGAGGCGTACGATCATTCCAAGCAATAATAGCCCATAAAAGTAGTAAGATTGATACTTCTTCATCGGCAGTAAAGGTAAGAACTATTTTTGTTTTAATGGCAGCTCGCGCGGGTAGTCCGAGACGATTGCTTGGTGCTAGTACTTAATTCGGACGAGTTTCAGCTGGTTGTGGTGTTCACTCGGTACAAGTAGTTCGTCGGCTCCTGTTTGGAGCGATTCTTTGAAGCGCAATTGCAATTTTTGATTATCCGTACTCAGCACGCTATTCCGATCCATTTCGCCGAGTGCATTGATAATATATTCACTCACCGTGCTTTCATACTTGATACTGTCATTGAATAGAAAGCGTAAATTCGTAGGCGTTTTTAATAAAAAATAAGAAGAAAACACCCCATCGTCATCTTGGGAAAACTGCCGTTTATGCAGAATATTTTTCCAGTGTGTTTGTCCATCAGGATGAATCGAGATTACAAAAATATCGTCGTAGTGATGATCTACAATATAATCTCGAATATCGGATCGCAGGTAGCCTGAATTTAGCCCTCCTCGACGTTCGTAGCGCTTATTGAGTTCCCCAACCATAAGGATTCCACCATCTCTGCGATGTATCACTTCTTGGATTCGGGTATCGCTTAATCCTTTGACCTTTTTTTTCTTTTTCTTGAGTAAGGTAGCCATAAATTCACCTTTAAATGGTTCAAATTGAGTGATGAATTGACCTAAGTCTTGGATTGGAATTTTCATAAAAAAGTAACCATTCGCTTTGAGTTTACTTTTTTGAGTATATAAACCTGCGGCGATCAAATTTTTATTTAGATTATCAATGGAGAAACTTACATCGTAAGTTAGTTTTTCTTCCATTGGAATACGCTGCTGATAAATACTATTGGATTGCCAATCGTATTTTACGATTTCAAAGTGATGCTCTTTCTTTTTAGACTTCTTATTATTTTTAAGCAGTGGAAAATAAACATTGGCGCGATTGTCCAATAGAATGGTATAGTAATCTTTGAAGAAAGTCATATTTCTGGGAGCAATCCTGTGTTCCCACAAAACTTTCCGTTGCTTGAGATCAAAAACCAGACACTCAAATTCATCTTTGGAATCCGTGTTATGATACAGTAAAATTTTCTCTCGATTTTCTGAATAAATGAGCTTTAATTTCGGGGGATAAAAGCGAGATTTATAGGATTTAATGGTTAAAGAGTCAATGAGGTTTGCGCCAGGATTATAGCGTTGAATTTTTACCCGATACGCTCCTTTTTGTTTGTAAGCATAGATGATATCGAATTGATCTTTATCCGAAATGATTTCTAATAGTTTCACCTTTTTCCGATCAAGCTCTAAGGTCTTCGTCCATTTCGTCTTCATCTTTTCGTCGTAAGCATGTACTTCCGTTTCCTCTCCACAACGAAGAAAAAGTAAAAACTGTCCTTTCATTTTACCTAATAATTCGTAGGAACAACCATCTCTAACCGAAATTTTTTCAGAGATCGTGACCGTTTGACCAAAAAGAAAAAATGGAAGCACTACACAAAAAACACTAAATATTTTTTTCATAGATTGCTAAATTTGTCGAAACGAGCAGATAAATGCTAAGACATAGTTGAATTGTCATTTCAGCTTGTCTTAGTATTCAACAATAGCGCCGACGATACTATTGTTTCTGTACTAGCTTCAAGGTTACTGGTAGTTGCTCGTTGTGCGTACTAGCTTTATCAATTTTATATTCACTAGCCGCTATAATTTAAGAAGAACTGTAAGGATAATCCAGTAGGAAGTCAATATTATTAAATTCTTAACTTTTTAAGGTAAAAAATTTGGATTATTTTCCTTGAATCTCCTTAGCCAGTTGATTTAAATCAATCCGTTCAGGATATAAACGCAAACTAGCGGCAATCTGTTCTAACATTTTTTCGACTACCGCCGGTTCGTCCGAATTTGTGACTACGCCGTATAGGCTCAGCACCCGCTGATTACAAATCGTACTAATATAATGTTCTTCCTGTACCGTTCTCGCTTTTTGATCTTTATCTTCACTGCTTGGTGACTTAAAATGCCAATGGATATATTTTTGCCCCAAGGTCGTTTCTCCTTCTTCCATTTGCACTTGAATATCGTATTTCGTAATTTCCTTGATGCGCTCAATTTCTTGTGCGAGGTGCTCCTTCAATTTCAGTGTTTCCGTTCCCGTTTCGCTGGTGGCTAATGGATTATCAATCAAATGCAAGAGTTTACCATCAATCACGTAGATCAAGTCCTTTTTGGATTGTGGTCTAACAACTTTTCCGGCGAGGGTCAAGGTAAAGAAACTGGCTTCATCGTTAAAAACTTGCAGATACCCTTGTTTGGTTTTAATAGCGCCACTCCGATAGTTTTTATCCTCGACCAAAGTACCGTGTTCGTAACGTTGAATGCCTAATAGTTTTCCTTGCTTCGACCAGAATCGTGCTTCACCGTGTTCTTTCCCTCCGGCGAAATGACCTTCTTCTTGCTTCGTGCCATTCGAGTAATAAACGGTAGTTTTACCGTCTTGCGCTCCGTTGGCGTAACTACTTTCAAAATTAAGCTGCTTGTTTTTGTACCATTTTTTGATGACGCCAACTTCCACCCCCATTTTGTACACTACGAGTTGTTCTAAGACGCCGTTGTCGTACCACCATTTATGTTCCCCATCTTCTTTCCCGTTCACATATCGGCCTTTTGATTTCACAGTACCATCTTCGTACCATTCTGTAGCTTCTCCCGAGGCCATTCCATCGACAAAGTTGAGCTCAAATTTCTTTTTCCCCGAAGGGTGCCACGATCTTTCCAATCCATTTTGTTGACCGTTTGCATAACTCGCTTCATAGAGTAAATTGCCATTTTTAGCCCACTCTTTAATTTTGCCTTGAATTTTACCATTTTTTATCTGGATGTGCATTTTCTTTTTCCCGTTAGGATATTCATCATAGGCTAATCCAGAAAAAGGCGCAATGGTATTCGGCTGAAAAAATAATCCGCGAATTTTATCTAATTCGTAATGCTTAATTTTATTCTTACGTTGACCAAAGCTAGTTATTCCAACGGCGAGACATAGCAATAGTAAGATTCCTCTTTTCATTAATTTTTATTTTATTGATGACCAATAAAAACTTTCCAGAACAAAATTTATACTGATCAATAATATATCCGAAAAGCTTAAATTGGCTTTTCAAAAGACAAATATGCAATAATCACCCCATAGAAACGTAGCGAAACTGTAAATTCTTATCTTAGAAACTGTTTATGCGTGAATTAATTAAAAGTTATCTAAAAGACTTAGCACCGCTGCTACCTAAAATTAACACGTGCAACAAAGCAGTCCACTAAAAAATGACCTGAGTCCAACACATTCTAGCTTGAATCCCAAAAACTAAATTATTCTTTCAGAATTTGTTTATTTTGCAAGCGAGATAGAAGTTGATTTCAAAAGATAAGACGACTCCGTTTTCAATTGTCAAACTATTCTATTTCCATAAATAATCTTTATTGCTACAAATACCTACAAACTAGAAAAGCCAAAATCAATTATGAATAATAAACAACTTATAGAGTGTGTACCCAACTTTAGCGAAGGTCGGGACATGACGATCATCAAGCAAATTACCGACACAATTGAAAGCGTGGACGGTGTAAAATTACTAGATGTTGATCCTGGTGCTGCTACCAACCGAACGGTAGTTACTTTCGTCGGTGAACCGAAGCCCGTTATCCAAGCAGCTTTCTTAGCCATCAAAAAAGCAAGTGAATTGATTGACATGAGCAAGCACAAAGGAGAACATCCACGGATGGGCGCTACTGATGTTTGTCCCTTGATTCCCATTTCTAACATCAGCATGAAAGAAGTGATTAAGTATGCGCACGAATTAGGAGAAATGGTAGGAAGTGAATTGGAGATTCCTTTCTATATGTACGAATCTGCGGCAACAAAACCTGCGTGGAAAAACCTAGCAACGATCCGAGCTGGAGAATACGAAGCATTGCCCGAAAAACTAACACAAGCAGAATGGAAGCCAGATTATGGTCCGGCTAAATTCAATCCTAAAGCAGGTGCTACGGCTATTGGTGCCCGAGATTTTCTGATTGCATATAATGTCAACCTCAATACCAGCTCTGTCCGACGAGCCAACTCGGTAGCCTTCGATGTGCGAGAAAAAGGACGTACCAAAAGAAAAGGGCATCCGATTACTGGAAAAGTGGTGAAAGATCGACAAGGAAACCCAGAGCGAGTACCGGGAACCTGCAAAGCGGTCAAAGGAATTGGTTGGTTTATTGAAGAATATGGCATTGCTCAAATCTCGATGAACCTTACCGATATTTCTATTACCCCTTTGCACATGGCTTTTGAAGCTTGCCGCAAAAGTGCTGATCAACGAGGATTACGCGTCACGGGTTCTGAATTAGTGGGTTTAGTTCCCTTAAAAGTGATGTTAGATGCAGGAAAATACTTTCTCAAGAAGCAACAACGATCCGTTGGGATTTCCGAAGAAGAGCTAATTAAAATTGCTGTAAAATCTTTAGGCTTAGATGAATTAGCCCCTTTCGACCCTAGTAAAAAGATCATTGAATACCAATTAACTTCTGCAAATGCGGCACCATTATTGAACATGGATTTACGAGCATTTGCGAACGAAACAGCTTCAGAAAGTCCTGCTCCGGGTGGAGGTTCTATTGCTGCTTACGTGGGTGCCTTAGGTGTTTCTTTAGCAACGATGGTTGCCAATTTATCTTCTCACAAACGGGGTTGGGACGAACGTTGGGAAGAATTTTCCGAATGGGCACAAAAAGGGCAAGCTAATAAAGATGCGCTGTTGAAATTAGTTGACGAAGACACCCACTCTTTCAATGCCATTATGGAAGCTGCTCGATTGCCCAAAACGACCACTGCGGAAGCAGAAGTCCGTCACCAAGCCATTCAAGAGGCTACCCGCTATGCCATCGAAGTCCCCTTTACCGTGATGAAATTATCTTTGGCATCTTTTGAAATCATCCAAGAGATGGCACGGATTGGCAACCCGAACTCAGTAACGGATGCCGGCGTAGGTGCCTTGTGTGCGAGAACCGCAGTCCACGGTGCTTTTTTAAATGTAAAAATCAATTCCGCAGATTTGGAAGACAAAAAATATGTTACTAAGATCTTGCGCGAAGGGAAAAAAATGATCAGTAAAGCAAACAAGCTGGAAAAGGAGACCTTGAAGATTGTCCACGACAAATTGGATAGTTAATCTAACTTCCTGTATTAATCATACCTCCGAAAAATATATTTTAAATGAAAAATTTAGACCTGAGCGTATTGTGTTTTGTTTTGTTCTTGATGCTATCAAACTTCTTGGAAGCTCAATCAACCTACAGCTACATTTCAGATCGAAAGTTTACCGATCCTTCCGATTTAATCGGCTATAATTTCTTACCCAATGCGATGGAAGTACCCAATCAGCGAGAAGAAGAAATCGAACCGGGAGCGTATTCTTTTGGAGTTACCTTAAATAACTTATACGTTAACGGAGAAGATATCAAAGGCGTTTATAGTGTCAATAATATCAATCCAACGGAGTATGGGTATAAGCTAAACTTAATGAATGCTCGGGATCCAACTATTCAAGGTCATCTAAAAATTATTCTTAATAAATATTCCTACGTTGACGCACTCGTCTTCAAAAGATCAAGAAAGGATGAAGAAATGATTTTCTATCAATCTCCCATTCCTAAAAAAGTGCTATTGACAGAAAAAGAGTATTTCACAGATCGCTACGATACTTTAGTAGAAAATATCGATAGCATTTGGGGAAAAGCAGTGCAGCCATTTTTCCAGATTCATACCACAAAGAATGTGCAACAACGGATGCAAAAGTCAGATAGCCTTAAAATCTCTTTTATTGAAACGGTTACGATTATTGACAAAACTAAAAAGAAGAAAAAGAAGCGGAAGAAAGACGAGGAGGAAGTAGCAGAAGTCGATCAGGAGGAAGCAACGGAGGTTGACGGTGAAGCAGAAGAAGAACTGACAGAAAAGGAAAAAAAGAAACGGAAAAAGAAGATTAAGATCATTAAAAAGTATAGCATCGAAGTAAGAGCAATCGTCAAATACGAAGATGGCTCGATTGAGGACAAAAAGGAGGTTTACCAAATTAAGAAAGTAGCAGAACTAGAAGATGATACCGCGCCTCCGGGTGGCGAACGTTTTCAATTAGAATTTGATACGGACAAAAAAGGAAAATCTATTTTCTTGTACCTCACGCCAGAACGAACGATTAGCTCGCTTGAGATTGGGGCCAAACGCTACCTGATGCGAGGATTTTAAGCAACACTTTTTTAGAAAATTATTTACAAAAGGACCGAAGTATTCGCAGGAATACCTCGGTCGTTTTTTTTAGCATTAACTTAAACCCTATTTTAGTACTTACTTAAGTAGGGTTACCTACTTAGGAAGTACAACCGAATCAATTACGTGAATAACACCATTCGAGGCTTGCACATCCGTTTGGGTAATTGCTGACACACCACCATTTTCATCCGTTAAAATGACGGTACCATTGTTTAGACTTGCCTTTAGTATATTCCCGCTAACCGTTTTGATTGAAAATACACCATCAGAAGCTTTGATTGCACTGATTACATCGGTCGCTTTAAATTCTCCCGCCACTACGTGGTAAGTCAATATTTTAGTGAGGGTTGCTTTTTGTGCTGGTTCTAGCAAAGATTTTACCGTTCCTGTTGGTAATTTAGCAAAAGCTGCATTGACGGGAGCAAATACGGTAAACGGTCCATCTCCTTTTAAAACTTTAACTAACTGCGCCGTTTTAATTGCGGTAACGAGCGTGCTAAAATTATTATCACTCGCAGCAACATCAATGATATCTTTGTCGTGTGTCCAAGAAGTTTTTACTTTTTGGGTCGTGTGCTTGTTATTGTTACTCGTACATTGAGCCATTAAAGCAGAAGAAAAAGCGACAAAGACTAAACTGAAGAAAAAACGATTGAAATTCATAATTTTTATTTTGGTTGAAATTGAATAAAATTTAATATCGGCATACTTACGAAGCGAGTATCTCGTTTGGACTTTTTAGAAGTCTTAAAATTTTGTTAATTTTATTTTTAATGAATAACTTACCGTAGCAAAGTGGTTTGAGCTATCTTACGACTTGTCAAAAAAGAACAAAATTTCACACATGCCACATCCCGTAGAGGAAGAAATCGTTGCGCTCATCAAAAAAAAGGACAAAGCCTTTGTCGGTATGATTTATGATCATTACGGCAGTAATTTATTTGGGGTCATCAAAACGATGCTCAAAGACGAAGCACTTGCGCAGGATACTTTACAGGAGAGTTTTATTAAAATATGGAAAAGTGCCGAGCAGTATGATCCTAGCAAAGCACGATTGTTTACTTGGCTCCTTCGAATCTGTCGAAATACAGCAATCGACAAGCTACGAATGAAGCAAAAGCAAGCACCGCGAAACATCCAAATTGATGATTCTAACGTAAATACTTTAGGAACGAGCAGTTTCGATCCTCAACTTTTGGACATCAAGGATTTACTCGCGGGTTTGGATCTAAAATACCAAGAGGTAATTAATTTGCTTTTCTTTCAGGGGATGACGCAAGTGGAGGCGAGCGAGGCACTTGGCATTCCGCTAGGCACCGTTAAATCGCGCTTAAAAATTGGTCTCCGAACGTTGCGAGTAACTTTTGGGAAAGACGCCCTGCTTATTTTAATTATTTTGATTTTAGCATCATGACAGAAGATATCAAACAATTTTTGGCCTCTAGTTTACTCGAAGAATACGTGCTTGGCAGTATTGATCCCGCCCGTATTCCAGAAGTAGAAGATTATATTCTTCGTTCGCCAGCCGTGAAAGCTGCCTACGAAGAACTACAAGACAATATCGCATTGCTGGCACAAAAAGTAGCCACGCCACCACCATTCGGTACCAAAGAAAACATTCTACGTGAAATTGATCAAACCATTGCTGCTACCAATCCTACCCTTACTACGGCTACCGATTATCGCAATTGGGGAATCTTCTTCTTGACGATCGTAGGTCTAGCACTCGGCGCTTGGGCAGTCTTGCTTTCCCAAGAAAATAAAACACTGCAAAAAGATAAGCTTCGTTTGGAAGCGCAATATGCGACCTTACAAAATCAATGCGACACAAAAAAAGAAATTTATGCACAGCAAGAGGCGGAATGGATGATCTTAGCAGATGCTCAAACTCAAAAGTTTGTCATTGATGGAAATGATAAAGCAACTAGTTTGAAAACCGTTGCTTACCGCAATGCCGCCCGGCAATCCGCTTATCTTCGCATTATTTCTCTACCGACACTTCCCAAAGAAAAATGTCTGCAACTTTGGGGAGACGTAAACGGAGAGATGATCAGTTTGAAGATATTACCCAAGGCCGCAGGACAGACGATAGCAATTCCGTATCAACCAGAAGCTACTAGTTTAAATATTACCATCGAACCCGCGGGTGGAAGCGCACACCCGACACTTGCTAATCTAATTGCTTCGGTAGCCATATAAGGAAGGTCTGCTAAGCTATTTCAAAAAAATTATGTTGTAGCGGCACCGTGCAAATAGGAAAATCAGAAGGATAAGTAGGTTTACCTAATAAATTCACTAATTTATGACGAGTAAATTTTGTTTCACTCTTCGTTAAAAAGCCTTGAAAACCACTAGGTTTCCTGCATTTTTCGCCTCGATTGAAGCAAAATTTTCTTCCGTCAAAATCACCA
>CALFBG010000032.1 GCA_937951685.1 uncultured Saprospiraceae bacterium
GTGGCACTTTTATAAAGGGCAAGCTTTTGTCCTGCATTTATTACATCCAAATGGCGATTATCAAAAAGTCATCATGGGGCCCAATATATTACAACAACAAAAAGTACAATTTACCATACCTGCTAATGTCTGGCAAGCCGCAGAGTTATTGCCCCAAAGTGAATATGCTTTATTTGGATGTACCATGTCGCCAGGGTTTACAGGAACTTGTTTTGAAGGAGGAACAAGCGCATTCCTATCCAAAAAATATCCCGAACAAAAGGAGATTATTGACAGATTATCGGTGAAAGGACAGGAAACAAAGCTTCCAGAAGGATATACTCAGTAGGCAGATAAACAGTTAGCAGTATTACAAATAGGTAACCTTGACTTACGATTGGGTTAATATTTTAATCCAAGTTTCGGAGCAGTTAAAATGATTATATTGTTTTATGGTTATATTGCTAATGGGGCTAAAAATCTCGAACCAGCCCGCTAGCAGTCTGACGGGTTAAGGGTCATCCATTACCGTAACAATGAAACAATATAGCAATACAACAATTGTCCGCAACTTGAGTTAGATAGATGTATGATTTTAAACCAAAAGTTATAATAATTCCTTAATAATTGCTCCCATTCGCTTTCCACTCTCATTGGCCACTTCTATCATTTCTTCGACGGTAGCCGATTTTATATTTTCTGTAGGATAACATTTATTAGAAACCACAGAAATGACCATAATCGGCAGCCCACTGTGTTTGGCGACAATGACTTCTGGCACTGTAGACATGCCCACTACATCCCCGCCTATTCGATGTAAAAATTCATACTCAGCAGGGGTTTCTAAATTAGGCCCTGCCAAAGCTACATAGACCCCTTCATGCGCTCGAAACCCTTTTTCAGTCGCAATCGCAATCGCTTTTTGGTTTAATACTCGATCATAAGTATCCAACATTTCAGGGAAACGAGGGCCTAATCTTTCATCATTCGTCCCTCTTAATGGATTTTCTGGTTGTAGATTAATATGGTCTCGAATAAATACTAAATCTCCTGCAAAAATATGGGCACTAGTACTACCAGAAATATTCGAAATAAATAAACGTTCGATGCCTAAAAATTTTAAAACCCTGATAGGAAAGGTCACTTGTTTCATCGAATAACCTTCATAATAATGAAAGCGACCTGCCATTGCTACCACCGATTTTCCACCAAGTTTTCCAAAAATTAATTTGCCCTGATGGCTTTCAACCGTTGAAGTTGGAAAGTGAGGAATATCTTCGTAGGCAATCTCCGTTTCTATTTGAATCTCTTCAATTAGATTACCTAAACCAGTTCCGAGAATAATACCTTGCTGAGGAGTCGAAGTTGTTTTACTTTGGATAAAATGAATCGTCTCTTGAATTTGTTCGTACAACATAAATCTAATCTACAATCATTTTTTCTTTGTCCAAGTTTTGTTGAACAATATTTTCGGGCAATTCTCTAAAATCATATTCTTGGTTCCGAAGTTGCGCTTTGAAACCAGCTTCTCGAATGGCGTCTTGAATCCCATTTGCTGTAAAGCGAAAGGAAGCTCCAGCGGCAGAAACCACATTTTCTTCAATCATGATGCTACCAAAATCATTAGCTCCGGCGTGCAGGCAGACTTGTGCAATTTGTTTACCGACTGTTAGCCAAGATGCTTGAATATTAACAATATTGGGCAACATAATTCTACTCATTGCAATCATCCGAACGTATTCATCTCCGGTACAAGTATTTCTGGCGCGTTTGATTTTTTTCAATAAAGTGCCTTCATCCATAAAGGGCCAAGGAATAAAAGCGAGGAACCCCTTGGCATCTGCCGGCTTTTCGGATTGCACCTGGCGAATGTCTACAAAATGCTGCATCCGCTCCAAATTCGTTTCAATGTGCCCAAACATCATCGTAGCAGAGGTGGTCAGGTGTAATTGGTGCGCCGCGCGCATTACATCTAGCCATTCTTTTCCACCGCATTTCCCCTTAGAAATTAATCGACGGACGCGATCGCTCAGGATTTCAGCCCCTGCGCCGGGTAGAGAATCTAAACCGGATGCTTTCAATGCTTTGAGTACTTCGTAGTGCGTCGCATTTTCTAATTTAGCAATGTGCGCAATCTCTGGTGGTCCTAAGGCGTGAAGTTTGAGCTGTGGATATAAACTTTTTAGTTCCGCAAATAGATCACAGTAAAAATTTAAGCCTAGGTCGGGATGATGTCCTCCTTGCAACAAGAGTTGTTCTCCACCAAAAGCAAAAGTTTCTTCTATTTTTTGTTTGTATTCTTCGATGGTCGTAATGTAAGCTTCGCCGTGTTTGGGTCGACGATAAAAATTACAAAACTTACAATTAGCAATACAGACATTCGTAGTATTAGAATTTCGATCAATGATCCACGTTACGGTATTTCCCGGTACGTGGTGTTGCCTCATTTTATTTCCAACGTGCATGAGCGCCGCCGTAGCAGCATTTTCAAAAAGAAAAACACCTTCGGCTGCACTGAGAAATTCCATGTTTAATGCCCGGTGTAATAAATTGTCAATTTCCATAAGAATAACTTAGAAGTTTTTTAGAGCAGGTTTGAAATTCCATCAAATTGGCAAACCTTAATTTGGCGTAAAGCCTCGTTAATTTTGAAAATTTTGAAATCGCTTGTCGAAGTTGTTTGAGAACGATCTTTAACAACTTTTTTACCGAATAAAATCCAATCGAGGATAAATCCAATTTGTATTCATTTTAACGGTACGAGCAGCTTTCCAAGTTTTCGGTTATGAGCAGATCAAATTTTAAAAATCATTCGTCTAGTTGCCCTTATTCAACAAAGATACAAAAGCTATGTTTAGCAGAGAATGGCTTATTTTCATTTTTTTTTGAAAGCAATAAATCCAACGAATCCTCCTTTTAAGCAGTTGTCCGCTTTGAATAAAGCCCTTAGGCATTGCATATTATAAGGAAAAACCCTATATTTGCACTGATTTTAATCTTTAGGAAGAGGGAACGTTAAGTTCCCTCTTCTTTGTTTATGTAGATATTGTATAAAATAATTACTGTGATTGAGGAAAAAATAATCAAGCTATTGGAGGAAAAATTCCTAGAAGAAGACTTCCAAGATTGTTTTGTAGTAGATGTCAATCTCAATGTAAACAACAAATTAGAGATTTTTGTAGATGCGGATTCTGGTATTACCTTCGAAAAATGCCGAAAACTCAGTAGGTATTTAGAAGCATTCATTGATGAGGAACAATGGTTAGGAGAAAAGTATACTTTAGAGGTATCTTCTCCGGGCATTTCTCGCCCCTTGAAATTTATTCGACAATACCAGAAGAACATTGGCCGGAAGGTAGAAGTTTTTCTAGCGGACGGTTCCAAAAAAACGGCACAATTTGTCGCTATGGAAGGTGATAACATTATTCTAGAAGAAAAAGTCCGCATCAAAGAAGGAAAAAAGAAAAGAACGGAAATTGTACGAACGACCATTCCTTTCGAAACCATTAATAAGACCGTGGTTAAGATCTCTTTTTCAAAAAAATAACTGCTTGTTAGCACAAATTTAGATTCAACTTGATTCGAATTTGTGTACGCATATATAAAGTAAGGCTAGTAACGATTGTTTTTCAATACTAGATGAACTACTTAACTATTTATAAAATATCAAACGCTGTATGAACTCATGATGAACCTCGTGGATACTTTCTCGGAATTTAAAGCGGGAAAAAATATTGATCGACCAACTATGGTCCGCGTACTGGAAGACGTATTCCGTACCTTGATTCGTAAAAAGTTTGGATCGGATGAAAATTTCGATGTTATCGTTAATACACAAAAAGGTGACCTTGAACTTTGGAGGGTAAGAGAAATTGTACCTGATGGTGAGGTAACGGATGACCGAAGTCAAGTTTCTATTTCTGAAGCCTTGAGTATTGACGACGATTATGAAATTGGAGAAGAGTGTTACGAGCAACTACATTTAGAAGATTTTGGTCGTAGAGCAATTATGGCGGCACGACAAACGCTGATTTCTCGAATCATGGAATTGGAGAAAGACGATGTCTTCCGTAAATATTCTGAGCGCGTTGGAGATATCGTATTAGGCGAAGTACACCAGATTTTAAAACGAGAAATTCTAATTTTAGACGATACCTCCGGTAACGAATTGGTAATTCCGCGTAACGAAATGATTCGGGGAGATTTTTTCCGAAAAGGTGATATGGTAAGAGGCGTGATCAAAAAAGTAGAAATGAAGAATAACAACCCCGTTGTTATCGTTTCTCGTACGGATAGTCTTTTCCTAGAAAAATTACTAGAGCAAGAAGTACCAGAAATTGAAGACGGTTTGATCGTTGTCAAAAATATTGTACGACTTCCTGGTGATCGCGCAAAAGTAGCCGTTGAATCTTACGATGATCGTATTGATCCCGTTGGAGCTTGTGTCGGTATGAAAGGTTCGCGTATTCACGGTATCGTGAGAGAATTACGTAATGAAAACATTGACATTGTCAATTATACTAATAACGACAAACTATTTATCCAGCGATCTTTAACGCCGGCAAAAGTTACTCGTATTGACTTGAAAGAGGAAGAAGGAGAAGAAGGAAGAAGAAGAGCAGCCGTATACCTGGAGCCAGACCAAGTTTCTTTGGCCATTGGTAAGGGCGGTACAAATATTAAATTGGCCAGTAGGTTGACTGGTTTTGAAATCGATGTTTATAGAAATTCTGATAATGTCCAAGAAATTGACGATGTCGATTTGGATGAATTTTCTGATGAAATTGATGGTTGGGTAATTGAAGCGTTGAAGAAAATCGGATGCGATTCTGCTCGTAGCGTTTTAAACCTAGAAATAAGAGAATTAGTTCGTAGAACTGACCTCGAAGAAGAAACCATCGAAGAGGTAATGAGGATTCTCGAAGCGGAATTTGCGGAAGATTAATTTCGCAACTGCACCAGCAGTACTAAGATAACGTTGAATTGTCATTAAATCGTGTTAGGTTTTGATCCGTATCGAGGCGCAAAACTGCCCAAAGCCTTTGCTTAGGCAGACTTTGAGTAACCAAGAGACAGTCAAAAGATAGTACGAGTTAATCAATGATTCGATTTGTATTAGTGCTTATTAGAATAGACAAAATGAAGTTGTCCAAAAATAGTCGTTAACGATCAAAGCCTCAAGCTTTTGAATACCGTTTTTGAACAACTTCATTGTATTTTTTTGCTTAGAACAAAAAAAATACGGTTTTTTGAATTGTTTTTTCAAAGAAAGGGTTAATCATAGGTAGTTTTCCCTTATTTTTGTATGAATAAATATGTATTTTAGCATACGCTCTAAATATAAGGTACTGAATGAGTTATTTTTTTACGCAAATCAAAAATATAAAATGGTTATGTAAGTAAATACTTGTTTTTTTTGAAAAGATATTAATCTTTCATAATCACTTTCTCCTAAATAGGAAAGAAAAACACCAGAATGGCAAAACGTTTAATAAAGATTGCAAAAGAATTGAATGTAGGTACAACTACAATCGTCGATCACCTGAACAAGAGTGGCTATGAGATAGATAACAAGCCCACTGCTAAAGTTACAGATGAGATGTACGAGGAGTTGATCAAAGAATTTCAAAAGTCAATTGCGATCAAGGAACAAGCGGATCAATTAGTTATTGGTACTCGTACTGGATCAGGTAAAAAAGACGAAGCTACTCCCGAACCAAAAGCGGAAGTACCTACTTTTGTTCCTCCTACTCCTGAAGTAAAGGTCGAGCCCGTCAAAGAGGAGGTCATCGAGCAACCCGTAGCAGAAGAAGAAGTCGAAGAAGAGGAAGTGGTCGAAGAAGTCGTAGCAGAAACGCCCGTCGTAGAAGCAGAAACGCCCGTCGTTCAAGAAGAGGTGAAAAAGGAGGAAACAGTCGAAGAAGTCGAAGCAGAAGCAGAAGCTCCTAAAATTCAACTAAAGATAAAAGGGAAGATTGATCTCGACGCAAATAAGAAAAAGGCGAAAGAAGAAGTCGAAGAAACACCCCCCGTTGCTGAACCTACCAAAGCAGAAACGCCCGTCGTAGAAACGGAAAAAGTAGAAGAAGTTGTTGAAAAGGAAGTGCTTGCTGAAAATGTAGAAAATGCAGAAGATAAAGCGCCAAAAATTATACCCATCGTAGAAAAAACGCCCGCCGAAGTTACTGCTAAAGAAGAAAAAGAACCCGCTAAAGAGGATGGCATGATGCGAGCAAAAACGCCTCAACTCAAAGGGTTAAAGATTCTTGGTAAAATCGATACCGATAAATTAAAGAAAAAGAAAAAAGTCAAAAAGACAACGACCACGGGTAAAACGTCTGAAGGCTCTAGTGATTCGCCAGAGAAGAAAAAACGCAGAAAACGTAAAAAAGTTACTACCGTTGAGTCTGGTACAAACAATCGAAGTACTAGTAGCAATAGTGGAGACAACCGAAGTAACGATTCTCGTTCTAGCGGTAATAGTGGCGGAAGATCTGCAGGTAATAGTAATCGATCCAATAGTCGCGGAAAAAGTTCTTCCGGTAGAAGAAGAGACGAAGTAAAAGAAGTTTCTAAAAAAGAGATCGACGAAAAAATCAAGCAAACAATGGCGAGACTTTCCGGAGGAGGAAAGAATAAACGTCAAAAAATACGGAGAGATAATCGAGATCGACACCGAGAGAAGCAGGAGAAGATGGACCAGCAGAGTGAGGTAACGAATTTACAGTTAACCGAATTCATTTCTGTATCAGAGTTAGCAAGTTTGATGGACGTACCCGTTACAGATGTTATCATGACTTGTATGAATCTGGGAGCCATTGTTTCAATCAATCAACGATTAGACGCAGAAATTATCGAAATCGTAGCGAGTGAATTTGGACACGTTGTAGAGTTTATCAGCGCAGAAGAACAATCCGAGGACGATGAAGAAATTGTAGATGATCCTGAAGATTTAGTAGATCGTGCACCAATCGTCACCGTTATGGGACATGTTGATCACGGTAAGACTTCTTTACTGGATTATATTCGAGAAGCAAAAGTTGCCGACGGAGAAGCGGGGGGAATCACCCAGCACATTGGTGCTTACGAAGTTCGTGTAGGTCCCGACAATAAAAAAATAACTTTCTTAGATACTCCTGGTCACGAGGCCTTTACAGCCATGAGAGCGCGGGGTGCTAAAGTAACAGACATCGCAGTAATCATTATTTCTGCCGATGATAATATCATGCCTCAAACGAAAGAGGCCATCAGTCACGCTCAAGCGGCAGGCGTACCCATTATCTTTGCCATCAATAAGATTGATAAAGATGGTGCTCAGCCAGAACGTATTAAGCAAGAGTTGGCAACTATGAACTTCTTGGTAGAGGATTGGGGTGGTAAATACCAGTCGCAAGATATCTCTGCAAAGCAAGGTACCAACATTGACTTGTTACTTGAAAAAATCTTATTAGAAGCAGAAATCCTTGAATTGAAAGCAAATCCTGACCGAGCAGCCATTGGTACGCTCATTGAGGCTTCGCTAGATAAAGGAAGAGGATACGTTTCTAAGATCTTAGTTCAAACAGGAACCTTAAAAATTGGTGACTCCGTTGTAGCAGGCGAGCATTCTGGTAAAGTCAAAGCAATGTTCAACGAATTTGGTAAAAAAATCAAATCCGCTGGTCCTTCAACACCCGTCTTAATCCTAGGATTGAGCGGTGCTCCACAAGCTGGAGAGAAGTTTAAAGTACTTGATAGTGAACAAGAAGCTAGACAAATTGCTTCGAAGCGAGCTCAAATTGTTCGAGAACAGACAACCAGAGCAAACAAACGTATTAGTTTGGATGAGATCGGTCGACGATTAGCATTAGGTACCTTTAAAGAATTGAATTTGATCATCAAGGGGGACGTGGATGGTTCCGTAGAGGCACTTTCAGATTCCTTGATCAAACAGTCCATTGAAACAGTTCAAGTAAACGTAATTCATAAAGCCGTTGGTCAAATCATTGAATCAGATGTACTTTTAGCTTCTGCTTCGGATGCCATCATTATCGGATTCCAAGTACGACCTTCACTCGGTGCTAGAAAATTAGCCGAAAGAGAAGGTGTTGAAATCAAGTCTTACTCCATCATCTACGAAGCCATTGAGGAAATCAAAATGGCCATTGAAGGAATGCTTGAGCCAACCAAAGAAGAGAAAATCGTTTCTCAAATTGAAGTACGAGAAACTTACAAGATTAGTCGAATTGGTACCATCGCTGGTTGCTACGTCTTAGAAGGGAAGTTTACTCGAAATACGCATCTACGATTGATTCGAGATGGTATCGTTATCTATCCAACTAAAGAAGGTGTCAAAGGAGAAGTCGCTTCCTTGAAACGTTTTAAAGAAGATGTGAAAGAAGTGAAAAGTGGTTTTGAATGTGGTATTACCATTAAAAACTACAATGACATCAAAGTTGGCGATATTATCGAAGGCTACGAAATTGTAGAAGTAAAGCAAAAATTAAGTTAGAGCAGTAAAATTCCGTTGAAACGCAACTATGATCGTTGCAAAGTTTCACTTTACTTTCAACGCTATCGTACTGTTCAAACTAGATTCATAAAAATGTTATTTACACAAAAACAGCATCAATGGTACCAATACGTATTATTGATGCTGTTTTGTTTTTGCCTGCCCATTCATCAACGATTAGCAACGGGTTTTATCGTACTCTTAGGCCTCAATTGGATACTCAGCGGTCATTTCAAGGAAAAATTTCAGCAACTCACTCGTCCCTTAGCTTTGCTTTTTATCGGTTTCTATTGCTTACATCTTTTTGGATTGACATATACGGATTACTTAGCAACCGCTTACCAAAATTTAGAACGAAAGCTTTCCCTACTCATTTTTCCTTTAATTCTTTTCTCCACCCCGCCAATTACAACCGCTCAGCTAAAACGGCTGCTACTTGGCTTCCTCTTAGCTTGTTTAATCGGTAGTTTAACTTGTTTAGCCAGCGCAGGAATGCTTTACGCTGATACGGGAATCAATACCTTTTATTATGAATCCTTATCCAAACATCTGGGATTCCATCCATCTTACTATGCCATGTATATGGCTTTTGCCTTATTCATTTTATGCGCCTACCTCGTCAAAGATTGGTCAAGACTAAGCCTAGGACTCCGTAGTACTGCTTTTTTGGTGGGGGGATATTTATTGATTTTTATATTGATGCTTTCGGCAAGAATGGAGATTCTCGCAGCTTTCTTGCTCTTCCCTTGTGCTTTTTTGATCTTTATGGTCAAACAAAAAAAATTCCTTTTAGGCCTTGCCTTCATGACTGCGGGTTTAGTGACGATTAGTGCGATTGCTTGGACAATTCCCAATACGAAGATGAGGATTCAAGTCGCGCTAAATGGTTTATTCAACGCTGCACAAACGCAAAACGAACCGGATATCCGCTTACAAATTTGGGAAAGTGCCATTGAAGCCATTGCGGAGAAACCTATTCTCGGACAAGGAACTACGGGTGGTTTTCCAAAAATGATGGAACAGTATCAATTAAAGCATATCACGATTGCCGCAGAAAAAGCACTAAATACCCACAACCAATATCTTGAAACCGCGCTGAGTCTCGGTTTGTTTGGACTGTTTTTTTTACTCGTGATGTTATTCCTTCCTTTGGTAATGGCTTGGCGGCAGGATCAATTCATTTACGTCTTCTTATTAGCCTTTTTTGCCTTAGCAATTCTGACAGAGAATATGCTAGAGCGGCAGCAAGGAATCATTTTTTACGCTTGTTTTAATAGTTTACTAGCACTTCGCTTAACGCGGAACAATCCTACTAAAGCAGCCTAGTTTTTCTTATTTCCGATTACAAGTAACGATTTCCAATATTTTTAATTTGGTACAAAAAAATATCCCGAATCTTCGATGATGAAAATTCGGGATAAGGTGTAAACACACCAGAAAACTAATTGAAGTTGTTTAATTATTCTGGTTCAAATCCAAGAATAATATTAAAGTTTCCGTATTGGGTCCATTTTGCGTTGATATCTTGTAGTTCTGGTTTATCAAAACCAATACCGTAGTCAAACCCTAAGGTACCAAACATCGGTAAGAATACTCTTAATCCCATTCCCGCCGATCGTCTCACGTCAAAAGGATTAAAGTCGCTAAAACTACCCCAAGAGTTTCCACCTTCTACGAAACCTAAAACGTAAATCGTTGAACTTGGATTTAACGAAATAGGATAACGAAGTTCTACGGTAAACTTATCAAAAACTGGCGTTGCTACGTTACCGAACTGAGAAACGTTGGCATCCAATTCGTTAATTTCATATCCTCTTAAAGAGATCAAGTCTGTTCCGATATAACCAAACTGCTGATTCGCAAATCCATCTCCACCCAGCTGGAATCTTTCGAAAGGAGATAAGCCGATATCTTCATTATAAAAACCAAGCATTCCGATTTTAACGGCTGCTTTCAATACTAGATTTCCTGCTAATCGCGTATACCATTCTGCGTTGAATCTCCATTTGTGATATTCCAACCATTTGAATTTTTCAGAAGCTGGCAGATCAGAATAATCCTTATTATTAAACAAAGAGTATGGAGGCGTAAGTTGAGCAGATAAGGTAAACTTAGAACCATTCTTTGGGAAGATTGGATCATCAATTGAACTTCTCGTGAAGGTTTGCTTGATACTAAAGTTGAGGAAGCTACCATCTGCAACTCTTCCGCCTTCTCCGTCAAAAAATGCCCAAGAGTTACCATTTTTCAAGAAAAGGTTTTGAATGTTTATCGCTGTTTGCGAGATGAAGTTATCATCTGGAAACTTCAATCTCGTTCCGATCGCAATCGATCCTCCCGTAATGTTAAAACGTTGTTCCGTAGATGTACCTACCGTTCCGAAAGTAAATCGGTTGTGGAAACCTGAAATTGTAAACGAAGTAGGTTTTTTACCTCCCAACCAAGGTTCGGTAAAGGATATATTATAACTCTGATATTGTTTTCCACTCGTCTGTGCCCGCAGAGAAAGTCGTTGACCATCTCCTTGTGGTAGAGGGTTCCAAGCTTCTTTTTTGAAAATATTTCGAAGCGAGAAGTTATTAAAAGAAACCCCTAGCGTACCGATTACGCCTCGACCCGCACCGGCCCAACCCGCAGAAAGTTCTAATTGATCCGACGGTTTTTCTTCTACCGTATACTCGATATCTACCGTACCTCTTTGTGCATTAACTGGCGTATTAATCCCAAGTGCTTCTGGGTTAAAATAACCTAAGTTGATAATTTCCCGTTGAGAACGAATGATATCTGTTCGACTAAATTTCTGTCCCGGTCGAGTTCGAAGTTCTCTTCGAATAACATCTTCGTGGGTTCGATCATTTCCGTTGATCACAACTCGATCAATTGTCGCTTGTGGTCCTTCAAAAATCCGAATTTCCATATCAATCGAATCCTTCTCAATGGCTACTTCAATGGGATTTACTTGAAAAAACAAATAACCATTATCCATGTAAATCGTACTAACATCTCTACCATCTAAGCTATAGCGCAACCGCGTGTCTAACAATTCTTGATTGTAAACATCTCCCGAATTAATTCCTAAAATGTTAGAAAGCATTTTCGTTTCGTAAATCGAATTTCCTTTCCAGCTGATATCTCGGAAATAGTATCGTTGACCTTCCTCAATTGTTATTTGGATTTGTAGGTGACCATTATCTCCTCTCCAAATAGAATCTTTAAGGATGCGCGCATCTCTAAATCCAATCGTGTTATAGTAAGCAATAATGCTTTTTTTATCTGCTTCGTATTCCGGTTTAATCAATTTAGAAGAAGAGAACCACTTAGCTCTCCGCTTCGTATTATCCATCGTCTTACGAAGTTTTTTCGATTTAATATTTTCGTTACCGATAAAAGAAATCCGTTGAACTTTTACTTTTTTATTTCGATCTACGTCAAACACCAGTTGTACTGAATTCGAAATTCCTTCGTCTGTTTTTTCCAATACTTTGACATCAACATCGAGATAACCTTTTTCCTTATAAAAGTCTTCGATGACGGTCCGAGCGCTTACTTTGATATTTTCAGTAACGATTCCTCCTTTGAGTAGAATGTTAGCTAAGCCATCGTTGAGGTCATCATGATAAGACTTTTTGACGCCTTTGTAGGAATATTTAGATAACCTTGCTCTTTCTTTTACTTTTAATTCCAAGAAGACAATGTCTCCGATCGTTTTTTGAATGTAAACTTGAACGTCGGTAAATAGGCGTAATCGCATCAACGACTTGATTGCTCTAGGAATGGCTGTTCCACCAGCGCCCACTCTGATTTTATCTCCGACTTTAAGTCCAGAGATAGCTACGATGGCATTTTCATCACTAAATTGCTCTCCCGTTACCACGATCCCTCCGATTTCGTAATCGGTTGGTTTGCTATAATCAATTGTAGGGATACTATCTATGACCTGTCCATATACCTCAGGGGAAAATCCCAAAAGACAGCAACAAGCAAATAATGCTATTATTTTTCTCATACCAAATTTCCAATTTAAAACCGCGGCCAATCCTTTATATGCCATATTTCCTAAGTAGACTTTTTTGTGATCTGTTTTGATACAGGGCAACGGAGGAAGAAATTGAGTATTGGTTTACAATTTAGAAATAAGCCAAATTGATGCTCAATTTCGATGAACCTTTATCCGTTTAGTACTGTTTTTAAAACTAAGACAACGCTTGCCAAGTTAACTTAACGCTGTGAGCTCAAATACTGTTGTACCAATAAGACGGCGAAATTACTAAATTTGGTTGGGAAAGACGAATAAAATTAATAAGATGCAGTGTGGAAAGCCAAAAGAAAGGTAAATCTCGTTTTATTTAACATTTAGAAGTCTTACTCCTTGAATAGCTAGCTCTAGCTCAAGTAGTTAACTGATCGCTAGTCATGCCAAATCGACGTTCTCTGTTCTGAAAGTCGAGAATTGCCTCAAATAAATGTTCCTTTCGAAAATCTGGCCAAAAAGTAGGGGTAAAATAAAGTTCTGTGTAGGCAACTTGCCATAAAAGAAAATTACTCAACCGAGTTTCACCACTGGTACGAATTAAGAGCTCGGGATCGGGAATCCCTTGGGTGCTCAATACATTTTCAAAGTCACTTTCATTAATCTCTTCGGGTACTAACTTTTTATCAACGGCCTGCTGTGCTAAGTTTTTGACCGCATTCATGATCTCCCACTTGGCACTGTAGTTTAAAGCCAACACCAAAGTCATCCGAGTATTATGCTGCGTACTTTCGATTCCCTTCATCAAAGCTTTATAACTTCGCTTGGGTAGTCGAGAAAGGTCACCAATGGCGTGGAGTTTAATATTGTTTTTGTTGAGGGTATTAATTTCCTTCCGAATCGTTTCTACTAAAAGCGCCATCAAAGCATTTACTTCAAAGGCGGGGCGATTCCAGTTTTCTGTAGAAAAAGCGTACAGCGTCAGATATTTAATACCTAACTCCGCAGCTGCCTCCGTCGTTTCTCTCACTGCTGTCACGCCATTCTTATGACCAAAGACGCGTGGTCTACCGTGTTTCTTTGCCCATCTACCGTTGCCATCCATAATGATAGCAATGTGAGCAGGCAGCTTTTTAAGATCAATGTTGGATTTTAAATCCATAAGAATATCACGCGATTAGGAAGAGATTAAATTTTTACAAAGCTAAGAAAAGAATCTGAATTTACTCGCAAATCTTTACGGCAATGCATTTAAGAATAGCTTTAAAATTTTATTACTTGGCAAATTTTAGTCGTGTTTTCGCTCGAGTTTAAACTTTCACGATGGAGTAAGTCCCTCCAAACCGACCTAAATTTACATGGTTCTCTTTTATTATATGAGAAAAGTGTTAAATTGTTTCACCTTTTTTGCAATCCTATACAATCTATTGTAAATTTAACTTCATTTTATTCTATCCTAATTTTAAACTCCCGTGGCTTATGAAGTTTGAAGAGTTTCAGTATAACCGACCTGAAGTAACTGCCTTTAGCGAAGCATTTGAAGAACAATTACGTCTTTTCGCCGCCGCCGATTCTGCGGAATTACAAAATGACATCTTAGAAGTCATTAATAATATGCGAAAGGAATTTCTTTCGATGTATAACATTTGCCGCATTCGACATACCATCAATACTAAAGATGAGTTTTACGAGAAGGAAAATTCCTTCTTTGATGCACAAAATCCTAACTTCGATGGTCTAAATACGAAGTTTTACAAGATCTTATTGTCTTCACCATTTCGAGCATCACTAGAAAAAAAGTGGGGATCGCAATTGTTTGTCATCGCAGAATTGAGCTTGAAAACTTTTGAGCCCGTTATCCTCAAAGATTTACAAGAAGAAAATAAACTAAGTAGTGATTATGTGAAGCTAAAAGCTTCTGCTAACATTACATTTCAGGGTAAGGATTATAATCTTTCTTCGCTTTATCCCCTAGAAATTTCCCCCGATCGTGCCACTCGTAAAGCAGCCAGTGAAGCGAAATGGGCTTTTTACGCAAAAAATGCAGCACAAACAGAAGAAATTTTTGATCAACAAGTCAAACTCCGCCACGGCATTGCTAAAAAATTGGGCTATAAAAATTTTGTAGAACTCGGCTATGCTCGTATGCTACGATCAGACTACACGCCAGCAATGGTCGCCAATTTTAGGAAACAAGTCAAAGATTACATCGTACCTATAACACAAGAACTCTACGAACGCCAGCGAAAACGCTTGAATTTAGAGCAATTGAAGTATTACGATGAAGATTTCCGTTTTGCCTCGGGGAATCCCGCTCCCAAGGGAAGACCAGAATGGATTATTGATAACGCGGGAGTGATGTATCAGGAATTATCGAAAGAAACTTCGGAGTTTTTCAATTTCATGCGGGAGAATAACCTCATGGATTTGGTTAATAAGGAAGGCAAAGCGACCGGAGGATATTGTACCTTCATTGGGAAATACAAAGCGCCTTATATTTTCTCTAATTTCAATGGTACTAGTGGTGATATTGACGTATTGACGCACGAAGCGGGTCACGCTTTTCAAGTTTTCTCTAGTAAAGAAATTGGTTTGAATGAATACAATTGGCCTACTTACGAAGCTTGTGAAATTCATTCTATGAGCATGGAGTTTTTTACTTGGCCTTGGATGGATTTGTTTTTTAAAGAAGATACTGAAAAATATAAGTTTAGTCATTTAGCGGGTGCGCTTTTGTTTTTACCTTACGGCGTAGCCATTGATGAGTTTCAGCATTTTGTTTATGAGAACCCCAATATTAGCCCTAAGGAACGAAATAGTATGTGGCGTGAAATTGAAAAGAAGTATCTTCCGCAACGAGATTATGATGGGAATCAATTTTTGGAGCAAGGTGGTTTTTGGCAACGACAAAGCCACATTTTTACAACCCCATTTTATTACATTGATTATACCTTAGCACAAATATGTGCTTTCCAATTTTGGAAAAAAGACCAAGAAAATCATCCAGTCGCCTGGTCGGATTATTTGACCTTGTGTAAAGCTGGAGGAAGCAAGTCTTTCCTAGAGTTGGTGCAATTAGCCAATTTAATTTCTCCTTTTGAAGATGGCTGTGTACAATCGGTGGTCGGAAAAATAAAATCTTGGTTAGACCAAGTCGATGATCAACAATTCTAGGATTGATTTAGCGATTTTTGAGCGATGCAATGAGGAACG
>CALFBG010000033.1 GCA_937951685.1 uncultured Saprospiraceae bacterium
GGCAGTCTTTTTACAATCTCCCAATACTCGTCTTCCTGTACACATTTTTTTTCGGATAACAGATTGAAATAAATGTCTTCTGCCCATTCCGTTGCTACCGCGTCAATGCCTACTTTTAAAATTTCATCGACGGAGACGGGAAGCGTGGATTTTTTGATTAGTTCGGTTGCGTCGCTCGTTTCGCTGTCTAATTCGTACCAACCAGTATCAAGAAGATCATAGTATCGCTGCTCAAAACCGGGGTTCGGTTTTGGCAAAACGATTGGGTAAAGTTGATCTAGTGCTTGGCGATTCATGACTAAATAGTTTATTAAATGGCTTCGCTCCTCCGGAGCTTTTATGGTGTTAAGCACTTGTTGTTTTACTATGGTTTCCTCCCGCTGGGAGTCCATGCAAATAGTGGTTTTTGTAGCATTAGAAAACAATACCGTCAACGGTCTATTTATGAACGCTTATAATAAAAGTTCAATTATTTTTTCAAGCACTAACAACGCGACAACTCAGTAATACCTAAACAATACAACTTATAAACTCCAGCGGAGTAATCACCTACGCTTAAACGACTAGCTAATTCCATAGTTGTACTTCCGCTAATCTGGTGCTTGTATTATCTTTTCTATCTGCTTCGCAATTTAAGATAATAGTTCTATATATGGTACGAACTGGCTGATATATTTATATCTTTCAAAAAGCTTTCGTAAAAAACAAAGTCCTGTATTTGAAAATAATATTTCAAATACAGGACACTCAATTGTTTAAGAAATTACTTAAAAAATTACCAGCCTAAATAATAATCTGGGTTCAGCCAAATGGGGCGATCCATTTCAAAATGTTCTTGCAACATCTTCTCTGCTTCACAGAAAGCACCTTCTACCCAACCTTGTTGATCAGAATAAGCTTCCCCACAAATATGAATGGATTCTTCCGAAAAGGGTTTCCGCATATAAGACATAACGTCGCCCACCACGTAACCCGCTTTCCAAGCATGATAGCCCGCACCAAAAGGATCGTCGGTCCAATCTTTAAACCAAGTGATGTAAGGATCAGGAATGTCCACCTCGGGACCGTGCAATTCTCGCAATTGATTCATGACTTCATTCACCATTAATCTAGTGGCTTGGACGTCGTTCAATTCCATTAGTTCGGTCAGGGAAGCTGACTTATTGGGTTTTATTTCAAATAAGACTTTATCATCCGAAAGGGCTTTCCAAAATGTTTCCGTATTCATGTCACCATAACTGCCGAGTAACATCGAGTTATTATTTGTGGTGTCCGTCCCGAAATAATAGCATTGCCGCATGGGTAAATCCGTAATCGAATGCCCGGAATCAATGTCCAAGGCTTTCCACCAAGGTGTATCAAATCCCATTAGTATTTTGAACGAGGGTTCTTTGATGACCGACTTGATATTATGTCCTAAAGTTTCCTGCTCATTTACATCAAAAAAGAAATTATTTTGATCGAGCAATTCCAAGGATCTTCTTGGCATCGCCAGTACAATCGTATTCGCATACACTTTCCATTTGGTATTACTGACTAAGTTTAAGAAAACCAACTCATACTTATACGTCTCTTGTCGCGGGTGTTCTTTATTAAACGTAAGCAATTTATTTTCCGACCAAATACAAGCCCCTTCCTTGTCCGTATAGTTATTGGCTAAGGCGTAGGCGATGCTATCGTATCCTTCTTCAATTGTTTTATATTTTACATCGGCACTAAAATCTCCGACCATATATGGAAAAGCTTCCGCCGCATTCCAGTTGATCGTATTAGAATAGTAACCCCCACTCGTCGCTAAAAAAGTATAGCCTTCTTGAGAAATCTGATCTTTGATCAAATTCCAAAATCCAAGATCATTTACTTTCCGACCACGGTAGGGAGAAGCGTCGAAGCAGTATCTTAGTTTGGGTTTAACCACATCCCAATCTTCACTCGTGAGCAAAAAAGAATAATCGTACGGCGTAGGTCCCGTCGTTACCTTATCTGCATACGTATCCACAAACCAAGGATCCGCCATCAAGACATCATAGATGATTTTATTAAACAATTGTGTTGAGTTGTAGCCAATGTCTTCCTCGTTCAAATAAAACCTCGTCCGTAGTTTTCTCCCCTCCGCTTGCGCCGTTTCCCAATCATCTTGTTTGAATCTTTCCTTACGCAAATACATAAATAATTTAGAAGGATCACCCATTGGAAAATCAATCGGCGTCATATCATCTTTGAGGACGGGAATTCTTTTTGATAAATCTTTTTCGCTTAAGGGATATCCCTCAATCAACGTCGTGACAATTTCTTGCGAAGTCAGGTAGCGCATTCCACCCAATTCTCCGTAAAAATTCATTCCTGGCATGATGACTGATTCTAGTCGTCCGCCAATTTTAGTATTCATATCAAAGATCTGAACTTGTGATCCGGTATATTTATCGTGATCTGTCAGTCGGTACGCCGTGTACAATCCGGAGGTTCCTGCGCCGATGATCGCCACCTCCGTTGTTAGGTTGGGAGCCATACCATTGTTTAATGGGGTATTTTTGTTCATGATGTAAACTTTATTTTTAAATTATTGTTTGGACAAAATAGTGATTTCTAAATGCTAAGAATTTTGTTTGTAAGCGAAAGCGAAATGCCTTTTGCAATGTGCAATTACAGTGATTTCTACCTCCGAAGAAACTAGTTCAGAAGAAGCACATAAGGTATTACTATAATTTAAAAAAGGAATGGGTATAAATACCTGATTTTATTTTGCGGGAATATTTCAAGTAGGTTTACCCAATTAATTCACTAATTAATTAGGTAAACCTACGTAAGGAAAAAGCGATGCTTTTTTGAAGTGCATCAACGGAATCGGCTTCTTGAATATAGTTGAATATAGCTTTTCTAGTTTCGCAGCTACGGCGCTATTATGATGCTGGGCTCCTATTTTTTACGAAGGTTTCCTCCCGCTGGGATTTTTATAAATCGTGATTTTTACCGACTTGAAAACTCAGCGCGTTATGTATAATTAATAAGGTTTCAGAGAGCAATTTTTAGCAAAAAAAAGTAGCTTCAATGTAATCTGCCTGACAAACTCCAGCGGAGTGACAGCTTATGCTACTCCTTAAACTGGCCCCAAGCAATTACTTACTTTTTATCCACGACCAACTCAAACACCTTCACCGAACCAAGTCCTTTTTCATCAATTCCCATGGAACCAATGACGAGTTTTTTTCCATCACTAGAAACGTCCAATTCATACCCAAAATAATTTTTATGATTATCCCCTTTCAAGGAACCGATGGGTTGTAGATTATCCTTTTTTTGCAAATCAAAAAAGAATATTTCCCCTACGCCTTGCTCAGCATCTTCTAGCGCTGGATTTGAAACTAACAGCAAATCGCTCGCCGACACGAATTCAAATCCGTATCCATAATCTTGAACGAACCGCGTATTTCCTTCTTGAAATCGAACAGCTTCCCAATCTCCGTCTTGATAGCTATGCAGATAGATTCTCTTAGTTCCATTGTAAGCTAAAATTTCATTTCCTTCGTCATTCATTCTAATTCGCCAACCATCTTTCTTTTCTTTAGGATTGATGTCACTACCCAGTTGCTTCCAAGTTTTACCATCAAATTGATACGCTTTCGTAGAACGAAAACTATGATACGGAGACGCAATAACGAGTCGTTTGCCATCTCTAGAAAAACCCATGGCGTATCCCATTTGTTGTCCTGCCAGATCACCGTACAAGGCATTCCCTTTTTGCACCCAAGCACCATTTTTAAATTCAAGTACATAAGCCGCACCGGCTTCGACCACTCCTTCCTTAGACGTCGCCGCGTAAGCCGTAACGGCAATTAAATCACCGCTACCAGAAAGTTCAAGTGTTCGTCCGATGCCATAGCCATATTTATTGGGCAAAAGCGGTTCTCCCTTTGGCACCCAAGTTCCGTTTTTGTAAGCAAAGATATAGACGCCTTCCGATTCCGAACCAACCGCCACCGTTTTACCATCATCTGCAATATCTACTTCAAATCCAAACCAACGGCAATGCGCACAGCTCAGCGTTTGTCCAAGTTGTTTCCATTTTCCGGATGCTAATTGGTAAACAAATGCTTGGTCTGCTTCCCTTGCCGCAACGATAATGATCGTACCGGATTCATTGATCGCAACTCGCCGACCAAACTCATCATCTACTTCACTGCCCGTTAGTTCTTGACCAAGCTGTTTAAGCTTGACGCCTGCTGATATTTCAATTACATTTTGAGCATCACTACAGTTCATAAATAGTAATAACGAAAAATATAATGCTGCCAAACGGATTGCTTTTATGTTCATAAGTAGATCGTTTCTTTTATTAATTGCTTATCACAAAGATAAAAGAAGACTTTAAACTTTAATCCAAAGTTCTCTTTTTTGTTAAAATAGACCACTTCTATAAGCACTTATCCTGCCTCCTTTAAGATAATCCTTCTATCTTTGCGCCCAACTTACCCTTGTATTTGAATTGCCCTAAAAATGACCTGAGCGTTAAATTCATGAGGACACCGTAGCAAAAAGAAATTAATGACAAAAAAGAACATCTCTGAATTTGAATTCATCACCTTAATGGCTTTTCTAATGTCAAATGTTGCCTTAGCGATTGACACCATCTTGCCAGGCTTAAGCGACATCGGTAGAACAATCCATAATGCTAGTAGTACCGACTTGCAATTAATCATCATCATGATTTTTTTAGGACTTGGTGTGGGACAATTAATCTTTGGAACACTTTCGGATAGTTTTGGGCGAAAGCCGATTGTCTACGTTGGGATTGGGATATTTATCCTTGCCAGTCTGATTTGTGTGATGGCGACCAGTTTAGAAATCATGTTGGTAGGACGCGTCTTACAAGGCATTGGGCTTTCTGCGCCTCGGAGTATTAGTGTGTCCATTATTCGAGATTCCTACAGCGGCGATTACATGGCGAGAATCATGTCCTTTATCAGCGTGATTTTCATTTTAGTCCCCATGATCGCACCAATCTTAGGGCAAGTCTTGATTGACAACTACAACTGGCAGGCGATCTTTTATTTTCAAATCGGCTTTTCTTTCGTAACACTTTTATGGTTTCAACTCCGACAAAAAGAAACTTTATTGGAGGCACACAAAGTAAAGTTGTCCAAACATTTATTCCTCAAGGGCACTAAAGAATTTTTCAGATTTAAAGAGAGTATCATTTACACCTTAATCTCCGGTTTGATGACCGCCGCCTTCATGGTTTACCTAAGCGCTTCCAAACAAATTTTCCAAGACCAATACGGATTCGTCAGCGAGTTTGCCTACATCTTTGCCGCTTTGGCCTTTTCGATTGGCATCGCTACTTTTTTAAATGGATCGTTGGTGTTGAAATACGGCATGAAAAAATTATCTACTACCGCCTTATCGGTATTCTCGCTTTCGGCTTTACTCTACAGCATCTTATTTTTCAATGCTGAAAACCCAAGCTTATTTGTCCTCTTGCCCTTCTTGGCGGTACAGTTTATGTCTTTGGGTTTTATCTTCGGCAATATCCGTTCCTTAGCCATGCAGCCCATCGGGCATATTGCGGGGATTGGTGCGGCGATCAATGGTTTTATTTCTACGGTGATTGCGGTTCCGATCGCGATGTTTATTGGTGGGTTTATTGATACGACGGTGCTGCCCTTGTTTATTGGTTTTTTGAGTTGCGGGTTGGGGGCTTTTTTGTTGTTGCGGTATTTGAAATTTAAAACTGGTGTTCCAGTGATTTAAGAACCAAGACAAAATAATGATTTCACTTGTTTTAGTGTTTAACTTAAAAATTACCGCCCGCGGTTTCTAATAAAGATGATCAAAAACCGTGGGCAGTAAGGCAGTAATATATTAGTTATCGTTGCGCCATGAAACTATTTTAAACTGCTCCATTAGCACTCAAGATCTACCGTTGTACAACAATCTTTTGTTGCTCTTGTACATTTACACCATTCAACTGAAGGATATAAACTCCGGAAGACAGACCAGCAATATTAAAACTTTCAGTATGGTTGCCAACAGCTCGATATCCTTTCAGCAAGACTTTTCGATTCGAAGTACGACCATCGACTGAAAAGATGCTTAGTTCAATGTCTGCTCCTTGCGCTAAGTCAAATGTAACTTGAAGCCTTTCTCCTCTATTTGGATTAGGGAAAGCAGATAAACTCCTATTAGGATAGTTGTTTTCCGTACTGGTAAATCTTATCGGTCCATCTTCATCACAACCATATTGAGAATGCCAATAAGGATAAGATCTCACTACCCGCGTATGAGCAGCACTAATACTCCCATTAATTGGAGAGATGAAGGATCGTCTAAGCTTTATCGTGTAAAGTCCAGGATCAGGATAGGATATTACGATCGTTTCTCCACTCTCCGGGGGAAAGGATTCAGGACCAGTTATTGTCCAATTATAACTAAAAAAGCCAGACAAAGTAGTGGGATCACCATTCCAAAATCTAACTCTTCGATCGTATTCACACATATAGAAACGATCTCCATAGATAACCGGTGTAGAAGCAGCTCCCATCGTACCAACCGTTACCCCACAACTAGCAAGAGAACCAATACTGAATTCACTCATCAAAAGGGTATCCCATAAAGGAATTATTTCGCGAGAATCCGTGTGAGGAGTATGCACATTCCCCGCATAGATTTTATCAAAGGGCGTTAAATTATTATTTTCTAAGAAGGAAACACTTCTATTTAAATCTGCTTGCGTGGTAAGCGTTACTTCGGAAGCGGTTGTACTAAATAGTGGAGAGTGTGTAATAAATGGTCTTCCATGATTATTAAGATTAAAAAAATACGAGAGCAAGCCATTTGTTCCTATTCCAAATGCAGAGGGACTGCCTACTGGTAATCTTCCCCCAGCACACATATCATAATTAAAACCATCAAAAGCAAAAGATTTTGACTTAAGCGTAGTAGGAATACCGTTGAAGAAAATTCTAATCGCGGAAACCTTATCCGTTGCATTAATCTGATTAGACCAAACATCTATATCTGCAAAAATAAACCCAAGAGGAGTCCCTAAAAAAGCATTTGCGGAAGCCAATTTATCCCCTGGATCGAAATTATTGGCGGGGTCTTGTCGTGCACCCGTACCGGAACCATTCAAAATAGCAATATTTCTAATCCCTCCTTGTGAGGGAAATCCCATATTATTGAGCTCCGTATAAAATTGAGTAAAATCTGGGTGTGGGTTAGGTCCTTTATAGCGAATTAGCATTTGTCTTGCTGCTTTACTATTCAAAGCAGCAAGTGCTTTATCTATATTTGATTGTTGTATCCCAAATAAATCTCGGATAAAAATATCATTAACATCCAAGAGTAAAGTCTGAATCCCCGGAGGAATATTAGCACCTCGGTGCGGACTATCATAACTAATATAGTGTCCCACATTATGGGTGTAATTGGTCATTTCTAGTTTCCGAATGGCATGGCGAACTACCAATCCTCCCATACTTGCGCCAATAACCGTCATTTTTTCATTCCCGATTTTTCGAATATTGATGTCTCGAATCAATCTTTGTAGGACAAGTGAGTTCGTTCTAATATCAGTTCCTCCATTACTAAAATCGAGGTAAACGACATCGTACCCTGCATACTCAAATTTGTCTCGAAGTGCTTCTGGAAGCCCTTTTTCGGTAAAATGACTCAATCCATTTGTATTTAACGCATCCCATCCTTCTACGAATATGACCGGCTTGTCGAACACGCCATCACAACCGATTATGATATCTGCTCTTCCTCCAACCAGCCCGCGGCTACCATTAATATCTTCCACCGAGATATCAATTACCTCATCCGGAACGATCCTTTCTAAGCCTAAGACTTTAATGGTCGAATAATTATAAAACTCCCCCTTAGCACTGATCATTTTGACCGCAATCGCTTTCTCGCCAGGAACTTCGTAATCAACCGATATTCTATCCCCTTTTGAAACTATCCGATAACCCTGACCATCCCCAAAATCTATTTCTATGCTTTCGATTCCTTGATTTTTATCAAAATAGACGAACTCATCCAATACAAAATTTACTTGAGGAATAGCGGTCGTCGTTAATAGAACACTAGCAGAATAAATAGTTACTTTTTCGTAATCTTCCTCAATGACTCTTCTTTGTTTTTTTGCTTCCACATTCTGCTCCACCTGATCGCCCTCAAGCCACACGCCTTCTACCTGAAGAATACCAATTGGAATAACATTTTCGGCTTGCTCAATTCTTTTCAAGTAAGCAATATAAGCTTGCTCCGAAATTAAGAAATCGGTATTCCATTCACTTCTATCCAAACAGACAAGGTGTTTTAAAAATAAGTCGGGTGAATTGAAGGTTATATTTTTTTCTTGGTCACCACTTGAAAATGCTTTGTACACCTCAAGACCTTGTCCGAAGAAGAATCCTTTATTCAGTAGATAATCTCTCTTTAAGCTAGTGTAGTCTATGAAGTCTAATTGCTCGTACGACTTTTTAAGCAGTCGAAGTCCTTCCGAGTCCGTTTCAACCTGTTGGCCATTAATTTGAACCGACGGAAAAGTGAGTAATGCCAATAGCATTACGCATAAAAGGTTTACTTTTTTATTCATTTTAGATAAAATTTAGAGTGAAAAGTTGTTTTAAAACAACTTCTATCAATAATAAAATAAGTAGTACTTAAATCAACATTGTGAAACATTGATTTTCTTAGGAGCGGTATGGATTCAACTTTTGAAATTTGTTATCGTTTCTTTTTGAACCAAAGGATAGTTGAAAAGAAGCACCACAAAAGCGAATCGATAAATTAAAACAGCTGCTTAGGTTCAGAGCGGATGGAAAGTGTAAGTTGCTGCGTTGGTTCAGAATCCATTTAAGAGGATTCGTAAAGCCAAGCATAGACAATGGTAGAAGTTTAGTTTAATCCAAAAAAAACATTAAACAAAACCATAATACTACAAGATAACTACAAAAATTTATAATCCAAATAATAACTAAGGTTTTTCGCATTCAAATTGTTTTTCAATCCTAAATCTCTTCGTTTTGAAGAAAAGCTTTAAATGACGAATGTAAAGCTATTGAGTATTTCTCCTATTAAAAACGCCACTAACATTCGCAATCCGAACGCTAGTGGCGTAAGCCAACTAAAGTAGTTAATTTTGGGATAAATTCCCTTACTCCGTTTTAAGTCGTATTATTCCTATTCCTCCCTCACAACCAACCGCACCGTCTTCACTCCTCCCTCAAGCTTAATGCTCAAAATATAAACGCCACTAGGAACATTCAACTCAATCTCCGAATCCCCAACCACCGTATAACTATTCAGCTTCTGCCCATGCACCGCATACAACTCCAGCCTTGCAGCACCTTCGAGTCCTTGGATGAAAACCCGATCCGAAGTAGGATTCGGAAAAATCTGCACGTCAAGCGTAGCTACTTCTTGCGTAGACACTACTTGACTCCATTCCTCACCAACTTCATCGCCCCAGATATATTCTACGAGATCGGGTTGATCGATAAATGGATTTCGGTTGAGTTGCCAATTGTAAATTACATTGTTGCGGTTCATCTCGAAGTCGTCGGGGGGATCATTTCGGTGCCAGTCTAGTAGCGTTGCTAAGTCGCCCAATTGACCGTCGATCTCTGGGAAACCATTTACGATT
>CALFBG010000034.1 GCA_937951685.1 uncultured Saprospiraceae bacterium
AAGGATTAGACTCCGGGGCTTCCTTAATTAGGACGAAAATTCAAAGCTCAAAATATCCACAAACTTAAATTACAAAGTATTAATCTCTAGCAAATATCCAACTTTAAATTATTTTAAACTAAAAGAAAACAAGTTATGAGAAAATCAATTTTACTCCATCTGCTGCTACTATTTGCGAGCAGTATTTTTGCACAAGAAAAATTCTTGGATGGATATTATATTAACAATGACAATGAACGTATCGAAGGATTCATTCAACAAGAATTCTTTATTGATAATCCAAATGAGTTTTATTACAAATCCTCTGAAACCGCAGAAAAAGAATTGATGAATTTGACTGCGATAAAAGAATTTGGAATCGGGTCGGAAATTCGATACCAAAGATTTACGGTAAAAATGGATGAAACGATTAATAAAGTAACGAAGGAGAAGTGGAGTAAAAATCCTGAATTAGTCGAAAAGGAAGTATTTCTAAAAGTAATCGTTGATGCTAAGGCAAGTCTTTTTTACTACGAAAAAGATCGCGCGAAGAAATTTTTTTACGCGATAGATGGCGCAGTACCAGAGCAGTTGATCTATCGCTTGTATCGCTATCAGACGGATGGCTTGAGAGAAAATAAGCAATATCAACAGCAGCTCTGGAATAATTTAAAATGTAGTGCTTGGTCGCCCAAGGATTTGAGTCAACTCAAATATTTAAAATCTAAATTAGTTAGGCTTTTCAAAAGTTATAACGAAAACTGTGGGGGAGGAGAAATGGCCGTTTATAGAGGTCGCATCAAAAAGAAATCCGTTAACGTAACGCTAAAACCACGGTTGGCTTCTTCTTTTTTTGAGATAAAAAATGAAATAGAAACCCCTGTATTGCAAACAATTGATTTACCTATTAAATCTAGTTTTCAAATTGGTCTTGAGTTAGAATATATGTTACCATTTAATGATCAACGGCTATCCGTTTTTGCAGAACCCGTTTATCGTTCCTACCAAGCAGAGACGACTACCAACATAGATTATATCTATTATGTTAATAATAAGCCCGTATTTGGAAGTGAAGAAGCAACAGTTAAGGTAAAATATCAAGGTGTAGAAATACCCTTAGGCATGCGCTACCGTTTCATTTCGAGAGCAAAATTCAAATTATTTGCTACGGCAGCTTACGGGCTTGATATTCCTATTGAGCGAGAGCGAACGCTTACTTCTACCTCAGAAACCCCACAACTTAGAAGAGATTTTGAATTTCGACCAGAAAATACGACTTATCTAGGTTTAGGGGCTAATTTTTTGAATCGGTACAGTATCGAATTTAGGTATAGAAGGAAAGAATCATTGTCTATGAGAGGAGAACGCATTTTTGGAAGCGGTTCTTGGAGGCATTCCTTCCACACCACTGAATTTATCTTTGGATATCGCATACTTTAAATAAGTAATGGTCCGGTTTAAATTTGGAGACGAAGAGGAAGTTGAGAGCTGCTTAGAAGCTTTTTCTCAAAAAAAATCAAACAACTTTCAAGGACTACTTTGATGGCAGTAATTTTTTTCTCAATTTTGCAGAAATTTTATGTGTAAACCATTTATTTAAACCAAATTAACAACCAAGCATGGATAACAAAGAAATGCTAATTAGAAATCAAACGGACGTTGCGTTGAAGGACTGGCGAGAAAAAGAGAAAAAAGCCTTAGAATTACTGCGCATCGTTGGGGACTTACGTTTTGACAAATCTATTGAACTCAGCTTATTCCGACAAAGCATCTATGATGCGCGTCCGAGTGAAGTTTTAAATGATCATTTGTTTGCTAAAAATTATGTAAAGCAACCAATTTCCATTGATCATACCTTGCAATTAGCTTTAGCCATCCAACAATTGGAAAGTTTACAACCTGCCAAAATTGACTTGGGGAAATTAGCGGCAGAATGGTTAGACACCGGAAAAACAGATAATGCGGATGCCTTCGTTGCCGACCGTTTAGGTGATTTGGTGACCACCGGTGAAATCACTCCTCTAGAACCTAAAGACGTAGTACTTTACGGCTTTGGTCGGATTGGAAGACTCGCTGCGCGACGCATCATTGAGCAAACGGGAAAAGGAGAACAGTTGCGCTTAAAAGCGATCGTCCTGCGACCAAAATTGAAAGACTTGCGAGAAGAATCACTCAAACGAGCGGCGCTTTTGAGCAAAGATACGGTACACGGTAAATTCCGTGGAATTATCAAAGTAAGCGAAGATGGTAAGGAATTGATCATCAATGGTAATAAAGTACAGATGATTTACGCGGGAAGTCCCGACGATATAGATTATACCACTTACGGAATTAAAAATGCTTTAGTTATTGATAATACGGGGGTATGGAGAGATAAGGAAGCTTTGTCGCAGCACTTAAGACCTGGCATAGACCAAGTAATGTTGACGGCTCCTGGAAAAGGGATTCCAAATATCGTTTTTGGGGTAAATCAAAATGATTTGAACCTCGCACAAGACAAGGTATTTTGTGCGGCGTCTTGTACCACCAACGCAATCGTGCCTATCATCAAAACGATTGATGATCAATATGGCATTGAGAAAGGGCACATCGAAACGATTCATGCTTATACGAGTGACCAAAATTTATTAGACAACTTCCATAAAAAACCTAGAAGAGGACGTGGTGCGGCTACCAATATGGTTTTGACCACCACGGGAGCAGCGGTAGCAGTAGCGAAGGTTTTACCAAAATTAGCGGGTAAGCTAACGGGTAATTCGGTGCGAGTACCAACGCCTAATGTTTCTTTAGTGATTATCAACTTGACGATTAAAGAAGCAACAAACGTAGAAAATGTCAATAATTTATTAAGAGAAGCCGCTTTGCACGGTGATTTAGTCGAACAGTTGCATTATTCTACTTCTACGGAATACGTTTCGAGCCAAGCGGTAGGAATGACGAGTACTTCCGTCATAGATGCACCTTCTACCATTATCTCGGAAGACGGCAAGTCGGTAACTTTATATGCTTGGTACGACAACGAATTTGGCTATACTTGTCAAGTGATACGCTTAGCAAAACACGTCGCTAAGGTAAGACGAGGTGTTTATTACTAGTAAAACGGAACGGAAAATCAAGATTAGTCCATTAGACAGGCTTATTTGATTGAGATATCAATAAAAAATAAACTGCTCCCGGATTTTCTCTCGTAGAAGATTCGGGACATTTTTTTAGTAGGCAGTCGTTTTTGAAAATTCAGATCGCTTTAGCTTGGACACTAAAAGGCTAGTTGCTATTGAAGTCCAAGGCTTTTCCAATGAGAATGGCGCGGGTATTATTGCGTTCATTGCATTCTCGCAAGGTGCCATAAACATCTAGGTCGAGTACGATATGAGGCGTAAAGCGTGTCATTTCTCGTAGGTTTAATTTGATCGTTCCGGTGTAGGATTCTTGGGGCTGGAGCAATCCTTTTTTATCCTTGATGCCTTTGGTAATAAAAGCTCCTCCGATAGGAAGCGAGCCTCGTGTTAATTTGTCCGTAGCGGCGAGATAAGCTTTGATGGCGACGTTATCTTCTTCTGCGGGCTTTACGCCAAACATCGTAGCGGGACCTTTTCCATAGTTGCTAAGGGTGTATCCCAAGGTAATAGAATGCTTCGATTTTTTGAGTACATAGATCGTATCGAAACTAAGATCCGAGCAAAAGTTTTTATCGAGGTAATGCTGATCCGTAGCATCACTGCCTACATTGAGCGTGAAACCACCTTCTTCTTTCTCCGCTTTTTTGGCTTTTTTAATTTTATCTTTAGAAAGAGATAACTTGAAGCTGCGATTGAATGCCAATTCACCGGGCGCCAAGTTCAACTCTTCTGCTAAAATTTGTTCTCGAATTTCAGCTTCGTAAGGAGCAAGATCGGATTCGGCAAAATCGTCGTCGAAATCAATGAGTAGTTGAGGTGCAACATTTTTCTTTCCTAAGTTGAGCGCTTCTCTGCCCGTATTGATAGCAGTATATTTAAGCTTAATACTTTTTTTCTTCTTTTTTAAAATGGTAAAACGCGTAAGATGGAGTCGGTAGCCTTGGTAAGCTTGCGCGGAAGTTTGTAGCGTATCTTGAGGTGGTTTGGGGACTGAAGGGGATAAAATATCAACGTGAGCTACTTGCGCAATACTCGTTTGAACCAAGAGTAAAAGAACAAAAGAGTAAAGCGAAACCAATAAGGTCTTATTCATATTTAGCGGTTGTTTAAAATACTATCAATTGGTTTTACCGAAGCATTTGTCTTTTGAGTTAAAAATATTGCGGGTTTAGCACCTATAATCTTTGCCTCGTCTCAACCAAAAACTCAATGCCTATCAGGAAAAATAACTTCCGTAAAGCACTCCTAAAACGTAAAACTACGACTTCCCAATATGGACAAAGCTCGAAACTTCTCTTAAAAAAACGTTAATTAAGCTTGTTTTCCGGTTTTTCTGTAGTCAAATGGTAACGCTATTATATATGGTGGCAATTATTATTCCACTTCAATTTATGAAAAATTACTCACTGATAATGTCGATAGGACGGTTAATACTTTCTTCTAAGGAGATGAAAGTTTCGGTTCGTTGAATACCGGCTATTTTTTGGATTTTATCGTGCAATACGACTCTTAAATGCTTGGTATCTTTACAGATAATTTTGGCAAAAATACTATAATTACCCGTAGTATAATGGGCGCTAACAACTTCTGGAATCCGTTTTAATTCTTCGGCAACTTCTTCGTACAAGGAGCTTTTGTCTAAGTAAATACCGAGAAAAGCACAAATATCATAGCCCAACTTTGTGTAATCAATCTCCAAACGAGCGCCTTGTACAATTCCTAATACCTCTTTGAGCTTTTTCATGCGAACGTGAACAGTTCCTCCGGAGACGTGAATTTTTTGAGCAATCTTAGTGAAAGGAATGTCTGCATCTTGCATCAAAATGGAAAGAATTTCCCTATCTATCTGATCAATATCGGTTGGTTTATTCATTGAGCGGTATTTCTGTTAGTTAATTTCTTCATTTATGACAAAATAGTCACCATCTAAAAACCATGCCTTCATAAAGTTTAAAGTTATCACTAATCTTTAGGAAAACATTATTTTGCGAATGCCTGATGCTGTTTTATTTATAATGTTAAATCACTATAAAACTTTTCAAATTTCTCTTTTTGTTTTGATATTGACAAAATTATATGGTGATTATTTCTAATTTTAATTATTAATATAACAAATGATTTGGCCCATTGTAGAGCTTTCGAAGGGTTTGACGGAAAAAGTAAGGGAAAAACTACTTAAGTAGCTGTACTTTTGGTCGTTGTATTTACCAAGTAAGGTAAAATTTACAAACAATAACGTTAAGCAGTGATAGATTGTTCTCGTATTCTTTGATAGAAGTTGTTTTAAATCACAACGAATTAGCCGAAAAAACGTTTTACTTGAGAACAAATTTGTTCAAGCAAGTACAATTGCCTTTTTTTGTAGAAAGTTGGTGGAGGAAAGCTTCGTCTATCTAGTGCAATAAATATTTTTTTGGGAGTTATCTTAGCACGAAGAGACGAGTAACTAGCAAGGCAAAATGATATTACCATTAAATTTCTTGGTGCTGAGTGCTTTAGCTTTGTGGTCCTAATTTGCCTACCATTGGTGAACTTTAAAAGCCGTTTATTTGTCTTTTTATTTCTATTTAGAACTTTTGGATACCTTATTTATATGATAAATCAAACAGAAAATTCTTCCAACAACAAACTAAATATTTGGTTGCCACTCATTTTTTCCGTGGTCTTGGCGGGCGGTATGTTCATTGGAATGAAATTGCAAAAGTCGAGTCCAGTCGTGCAGGTTCAAGAAGACGGTCGCAAGGTGGTCGGTGCTAGAGGAGAAGCTGGGCGCGTAGAAGAAGTCATTCGCTACATCGAATCGCAATACGTAGAAGATGTGGATCGGGAACAATTGATAGAAAATGCCATCGAAGAGCTTTTATCTGATTTAGACCCACATTCGAGTTACATTCCCGCAAAGGAATTAATTGATGTGAACGAACAGATGGAAGGTAATTTCGAAGGAGTAGGCATTGAGTTTCTTTTCCTCGAGGATACCATTATGGTAGTTACGCCAATGTCCGGTGGTCCTTCGGAGCAAGTCGGTATTCTTCCCGGTGACAAAATTATTCAAATCGAAGATACCATCGTTGCGGGGGTTAAGATGGATAGAGAAGAGATTATTGATAAATTGAGAGGAGAAAAAGGAACGACCGTCAAAGTTGGTATCAAACGATTGGACGAAGCGGCAATTAAGGATTTTACAATTACCCGCGATCGTATCCCAATCAATAGCGTAGACGTAGGCTATATGCTTGATCAAGAAACGGGCTACATTAAGGTCAGTCGCTTTAGTGCTACGACGTACAAAGAGTTTATGAAATACTTAGAAGATCTCGTGGAAAAGCAAAACATGAAGCACCTCGTAATTGACCTGCGCCAAAACCCGGGTGGATATCTTCAACAAGCCACCAATATCCTAAATCAACTGTTTGATCAAAAAGATAAATTACTAGTCTACACGGAAGGAAGCTCCGTCCGACGAAATGAATACGAAACTACGGGCAAGAATTTTTATCAAATTGGAAATGTCGCCTTATTAATTGACGAAGGTTCGGCTTCTGCGAGTGAGATTTTAGCGGGCGCTGTTCAGGATTGGGATCGTGGCGTCGTGATTGGTCGGCGATCCTATGGTAAAGGTCTTGTGCAGGAACAATATGATCTGAAAGATGGTTCCGCTTTGCGCTTAACGGTAGCCCGTTACTACACGCCTTCAAAACGCTTGATTCAAAAATCGTATTCGGATATAGATAATTATGGAAATGACGTCTACGATCGTTTTGAGTCGGGAGAGTTATATACCAAAGATAGTATTCATGTACTTGATACAACTAAGTTTTACACCGCGCAGGGTCGTGTGGTTTATGGTGGTGGTGGCATTACTCCCGACTTGTTTATTCCCCTAGATTCGATTGTGATGAATGATTATTACCTCAAGGTGCGACAGCACTTGTTGAAGTTTTCGTACCGTTATTTTGAAAAGCATAAGGTCGAACTCGAAGCGTACAACTTAGATGATTTTTCAAAATCATACGAGATTGTCCCTAACGGAATGGACGAATTGTTAAGCTATGCGGTAGAAAATGGCGTAGAACGCGACGAAGCAAAATTTGATACTTGCCGAGTGGCTTTAGCTCAATTGCTAAAGACTAGACTTGCCAAACAACTATTCGGAGATAAAGGCTACTACAAAGTGAAAAATGATAAAGATCCTGTCGTAGATGCAGCACGTAGAGTGGTGCAAGAAAAAAATCCGCTTTCTCAACTAAATAAGTACTAATAATAAATAAGTTCTAAAGAAATTCATTGGGTCAGCAAAAGAATGTTTTAAAATTCAAAAAATAAAACCTACTTAAGCTCCACGAAATTAATCATTTAGTACCAATAAATATCAGCTAGACAGAAAGTCTTGTTTTACTTGAAATCGTTTTGACGAAATCATCGCTGCTACCTAGTTTGTAAAATCAAACTTTCACAAGCTTCTAGATCTAGCGGTAAGGAGCCAAGGTTGACTTTTTTAGCTACGGGGTTAAGATTACAAACCGCAAGATAAGCCTGTGTTTCTTTCCTAAAAGCAATCGTATAAATATCCGCTGCGATGACTGCAATTTTTTGAACGTTAGCATTTCGCCATTGTAGTGCACCTTCAAATTCTGCCCATTGTTCAACGGAGTACTTCGACAAATCATCATCAAGATGCCACAAGGGACTGAGTAAAGATTGAATGGTGAGCAAGGTTGTTTGTTGCTGACTGAAGATTGGATTTTGATGGTCAACCAAGCTGATGGGAGCAGCAGCACTTAAGAACGCTTTGCGACCAAGTGTCCACCGACTAAAATAATTGCGTAAGGTGATGAGCGTATGATCAGCGGAAGGTCGTAAAAGCTTCTCTCGCCAATTAACCGACCACTGTGCTAACTGTCGCCCACCCAAATTACAAAAATCTACTTTTCCAAAACAAGCCCCCAAGGGAACGGCATCTGCCCAACTCAATTGTTCTCCAACTTGCGCTTGCAAAAATTGCATGGCTTCACTCATAATTTGGCCACGCGTTTTATTTGGCCGAGGTTGCAAGCAAACCGCGTACAACAAATCAAAATGCAAGCACTCAAATCCCCATTTTTGGAGGAAGGTATAACAAATTCCCGTCAAGTATTGCTGGAAATCTTCTTGGTAAAAATCTAAGACGTATAATTTTTCTTGGCTAATAGCAGTTTGTGTAATGCTTACAAAGTTTCCTTGCTCGTCTTTGAGTAACCAAGCTTTGCGTTGCTGGAAAAGCTTAGACTTTGCTTCGCAAACAAAAGGTGCAAAGCAAATGCTTGCTTTTGAGCCGACTGCTTGAATTTTGCGAACTAAAGGTGTAAGACCATCTGGGAAGCCAGCTTGAATATCCAGCCAATCTCCAATCGCTTGCTGATAACCATAGCTCAGTTGTACAAAGTCGAGTTGCAGCTTTCGCGTTTGGAGGACTTCCAAGTTTTTGAGGAAATAAGCTGCGGTCTGATTTTGCGAATGGGAACTACTCGTCCACCCAATCCAAGAGCGTTCGGGGAGTGGTTGAATTTCTTGGAGCGAAAAGAACTGTTGGAACGCAGCTTCTTGGCTACCTTTAAAAACGAATATATCTACTATTTTAAAAGAATGACTTAGTTGTAAACCTGCACAATCCTTACGGACAACAATTTGATTTTGCACTTGATCAAATTCGAGTAGCGTAAAGCCAGTTTGCTCTTGCAAAGAGCCGATAAACTGTACTTGTTTGCCTTGCGGGAGATAGGCGTAAGTCCAACTTTGAAGCTGCGCGGTTGCTGGTTGTAGTGTTTTTAAATAAATACTTTCTTCACTAGGATGGAGCCATTGGCTAAGCCGATCGCGCCAGTTTTTTTGTTCTTGAAAAGAAAAAACTCGACTTTCCGAAGCAGACTGAAAACCATTGCAAAATACGGAATCGGTTAATTGCAAGCTTTGTGAAAAAACTAATTTTAATTCCTGTAAAACAAAATCTTCTTTGGGATGAATGGTAAGTTGATAGCGTTGATACGTTCCAGTATCCTGAAACTGGTAATCGACGTAAAAGTTGTCAAAGAAAGACATTTTTCCAAGCGGCAGCTCGAAGCTTGTCGTTTGATCTCGTAGAATCGTTTGATGAAGTTGCACAGACATTTTTTTAGTATTCGTACAAGATAGCCTTCCCTTGGAGTATCTCCAAAGGAATTTCCGCTTTAATTCAGGGAATTTGATGCTTACTCATACTTAGGGGTTCCGTTAAAAGCCTTGCGGAATAGCTTTGAGAATGCTAAAGATTATTATCTTTGGAAATAGAATTTTTTAACTTAGTTCGGCGTAAAGCCTCTTGAAAATTTGCACCTACGCGAACTTGATCGTGCAATCGTTTAAAAAATAAAATAATGATGAAAAAACAATTAATGCTTTTACTGGCTTTGGTTTTTTGTAGCGCTGTGTGGGCACAAAATGATCGTTTGACACCAGAAAAACTTTGGGAATTAGGAAGAGTGAGTCTGCAAGATGTTTCGCCCGATGGTAAATTAACTTTATACAGCGTACGATATTATGATTTGGGAGAGAATAAAGGAACTTCGGATTTGTATTTATTGCCAACGGATGGTGGTGCAGCCAAACGATTAACGCGTTCTCCAGAAACGGAATACAATGCGCTTTTTCGACCAGATGGATTTCGAATTAGCTATTTGCAGGATGGACAAATTTGGGAAGTTGACTTAAAAGGAAGTAATCAAAAGAAACTATCTGCCTTGACGGATATTAATGGGTACGCTTGGTCGCCGACGGGGAATGCCGTACTGTTTACTCGAGACGTTAAGTACGATAATAATTTAAAAGACAAATACCCTGATTTGCCAAAAGCGAACGCTCGTATCATTGACGACTTGATGTATCGACACTGGAACCAATGGCATGATTATAAATATAGCAACGTTTTCTACATTGGTTACCGCGATGGAGAAATTTTTGGAGAGCCTAAAAATATTATGGGCGAAGCGTATGATGCTCCACTGAATCCTTTCGGCGGAATGGAGCAAATTAGCTGGAGTGCAGATGGAAAATACATCGCCTATACTTGCAAAAAATTGAGTGGAAAAGCCTACGCAGAAAGTACCAATTCGGATATTTATTTGTACGAATTGGCCACCGAAAAAACGAAAAATATTACGGCGGGTATGAACGGTTACGACATGGAGCCTGCCTTTTCGCCCGACGGAAAATACTTAGCTTGGAATAGTATGAAAACGCCGGGATTTGAATCGGATCGAAATCGAATCTTTAGCTACGAGTTGGCTACGGGGAAGAAGGAAGAACTCACGGTTGGTCTTGATCAATCTTGCGATCATCCACAATGGTCGAAGGATAGTAAAACGATTTATTTTAGAGGTGGAAACAAAGCAACTTATCAAATTTATAGCTTAGACCCCAGTGCGAAAACGATTAAGCAATTGACCAAAGGAATTCATAATTATAATGGGTTTAAAGTAGCGGGTACGGATCAGCTAGTGGCGCAAAAAACAACGATGTCAATGCCTACCGAACTATTTCGGGTAGATGCGAAAACGGGAGTTGGTACGATGATTAGCGGCGTGAATAAAGCGGCTTTAGCTAAATTGAAAATGGGAGAAGTAAAGCAACGGATGGTGAAAACGACGGATGGCAAAGATATGTTGGTGTGGATGATTTATCCGCCAGATTTTGATCCCAGTAAGAAATATCCAGCCTTATTGTATTGCCAAGGAGGACCACAATCTGCGGTGAGTCAATTCTTTTCTTACCGTTGGAATTTTCAATTAATGGCAGCCAACGATTACATTATCGTAGCGCCCAACCGCAGAGGATTGCCGAGTTTTGGTAGAGCTTGGAACGATGAAATTAGCGGTGATTGGGGCGGACAAGCAATGAAAGATTATTTTAGTGCTATTGACGATGCAAAACGAGAAACGTACATCGACGAAAATCGACTTGGTGCCGTTGGTGCAAGTTATGGAGGATATTCCGTTTACTGGTTAGCCGGAAATCACAACAAGCGATTTAAGACTTTTATCTCTCATTGTGGCTTGTTCAATTTAGAAAGTTGGTATGGGACGACAGAAGAATTATTTTTTGCGAATCAGGATATTGGCGGACCTTACTGGGGAAATATGCCACCGAATAGTTATGCGAAGCACTCGCCGCATCGTTACGTGCAAAATTGGGATACACCGATTTTGGTGATTCACGGTGAGAAAGATTTTCGGGTACCGATTGGGGAAGGAATGCAAGCTTTTCAAGCCGCGCAGTTACAAAAAATTCCTAGCCGATTTCTATACTTTCCAGAAGAAGGACACTGGGTACAGTCTCCGCAAAATGGTGTTTTGTGGCACCGCGTATTTTTTGAATGGTTAGATAAGTCTTTGAAGTAATTTTTTGAAATAATTATTAAGCTTAAAGTTCCGAGTGCTCGTCGTAGAGTACCCGGAATTTTTTTTTGGGGAATTACTCAAATTGAAAAATAGAATTACGCAATTATTTTTTTAGCGCATCTAATCTTTTTTGTAGATCATTGCTTGAATCTTTTTTTTCTTCTGGTTGGTCGAACGATGGCAAATCATCTAACATGGCGAGTAAATCAAGAGAAGAGGGTGGTGGTCCCAACTTTGGTTTTGGTTTTGGTTTTGGTTTTTGGGCAGCGAAACCTTGACTTTCTAATCGTGCTGCACTTGGTTTGGTAAGCTTCAACTTTATTAAATCCTTACCGGAAACTTGTTTGTCAAAGAAGCTTTGTACCTCTTGGTTTCCCATATACTCTTTTAAATACTTTACGTAAGCTGCTTTGTAAATCTTTTCTTTGTCGGCTTCGGTTAATTCTTTTTTTTCTTTTGCGGCTAATCTTACGGCATCTTTTACATCGTATTCTGCGTCAAATCTAGCAGTACCTTTAATTTTTTCAAAATCTTCTGGAGCAGTATACTTAGAAGTGCCAGGGATTTTTTCTGGTGCAATACCTTGTTCTTCTTTTAAGCTAGACTCCCGAAAGGTCTGATTACTCATCAAGACTTTGACCGCTTCTACGTTTATCCCTTGCTTCGCTAAGGCTCTTAATACATTTGCCATATCTGCTGCCCTGGGTTTGTAATGCCCACTGTGAGCGGTGAGGTGCGTTAATTTTCCATTTTCGATTCTTAGTTCTCCTGCTCCGATTACCGGTTTTCCTTTTGAAAAAGTAGAATGCTTAATACCATCCGATCCGTCGCTATGATTAAATAAAGATAGTTTTCCGGCTTCGTCCATGACGAAAGCGGCGAAGCCTTGTTTCTCGTGAGAAAAATGTTTGTCGGTATTGAGTGCCGCATTTTTACCATCTGCGGTTTTGTAAGTAAGTTGTCCTTTTTCTGAATCAACACCCGCAACGTGTCTACTCAATTGTTGATCGGATAATTTTTTTACCCTTCCTTCGTCCCTTTTTCTGGAAGCTTCCTCCATGAAAATAGTTTTACCCGCCAGTCCTTTCATGACCGAATGTACTGCCGATTGAAAAGCTAGTTTCGGGTTAAACTTAGCGGGTGCTTTTTCTGCTTCCTCAACTTCGTTAATGGCACCATATTCTAATCGCTGAATAGGCGCTTGCGTCATGCGTTGCACAATCCTAAGCTGTTGAATTTTAGGACTATTGTTTTGCAGTTTTTGCAATTGTTTGACTTGGCGAGCTTGTGGTCGATTGTCGATGAAGGCAGGATTTTGTAGGTCGGGCGTTTGGGTTTTGGGTAGGGAAGTGGCGGGCTTCTTTTTGTCCTTGCTTTTGTATTGCTTCATGAAGGATTAGTTTGGAGTAGGGAGATAACCTCGCACTATGATTTGTCTACAATGCCAAGTGCTACCTTGGTTTTGCTAACAATAATAATTTAAAAAGTGGAATAAAGCAAGATATGCTTGGAGAAGCTTTTTGAAACGGGTATTAATACCTAGCATTTTATCAAAACCCTAGCCTCAACGCTTAATCTGACTCGTAATCGTACTATCCGCAATCTTATCATCTTCCGCTAACAAAAATGCTTTACTCAATACAATTGATAAACCCTTGTCGCCTTCAAACGGAATAAAGATGCGATCGGTCGTGGATTCAGCGGAACGAGCGGGTACAATGCAGAGATATTGGTCATTGGGTTCCATGAGAATATTACCGCTACCGATGTGGATTTTGTAAGTACGAAGTTTTCCTTTTACCACTAAAAATTTGCCATCAATATGTGCTTTGTCGCGGATTTTTTTGAGGCGGGGAAGTAGCCGCTCTAAAATGGTTTTTCGCGTTTTGGCGATTTCCGTCAAGTCTCCAAAAGAGTAGCTCGTCCAGTAGTCGCGATTGGATTGCCGCTCGCCGTTGCTGTCCATCCAGAGTGGATCATTACCGACACTACAAACGCCGACAAAAAGATCAACGTCGCGCATAATCTCGGAAAAAACAAGTTTAGGAACATTAACTAACGCCATAACGGCTCCCGTTCCATCTTTGAATTTGACTTGATCGGTGGCAATATAGTACCAAATACCCGCGTCGTTGAAACTATCATCTTGGTTTATTTCGTCTATCCAATATTCAGCGGTGATGTCGTACTCAGGGAGATACTTTTCGCAAATTTCATTGTCGCGCCCATCGTCGTACGCACCCATCAAGGAGTATTTCCAGCCACGTAAACTCGCAAGGGAATTAAACTGGTGCTGCTTCAAAATGTGTGCGGCCATTCGATTGGAGTAACTGCGGGTATTAATCTCGGCATCGGTGAGAATATAGATTTCGCGGAAGGCTTGCTTGAGAGGTTGCTTCCATTCCAAGTTCATCATTTTTTCTCGCCAATTAACGATAGTGGCTTCCGTGGCATTGACGGGGTGCCAAAGTTGTACCTGTGTATCAGCGTCGATCCAGTCGATCAATACTTGCTCAACGGTGTACCATTTTCCTTCTTGTAAAATGGCGGTCGCGGTTTGTTCTTTTTTAGTGAAATTCCAAATAAGTTTGCTAGTAATGGGATAGACCAATCCGTGTTGCAAATAATACTTTTGGAAAGCGGGAAAATCCCAACTACGATTTAAAATAAGCTGATTGTCGATCCGCTGTTTTTGGGCCGTATATACTTTTTGAATCTCTTTGACTTCCTTCCGGACGGCAGCTAATTGCTTGCTTAAGCTTGCATTCTTTTTTACAGAACTGGGAACCGATTTCATGGGCGTGCCGTCGGGCTTGATCCACTGTTGGCTTACTTTTCTACCATCAATAAAAACTTTGAGTTGGTACGCTTCGAAAGGAATTATTTTACTTCCATTTTCTAATTGAAAATCGGGCACTGCCATTTCTTTCAATTCTTCTACGGATACATTGTATTTTTTTGCCCCTTCTAAAAGGTATTTGTCAATTGTTTTTCGAACGTTATTTTGTCGGATCTTGAGCTTTAATCGCGACAGTGCGCCTAATCCATCTTTACCACGCATATTACCCAACACAAAAACGCAAGCATTTCCAATGGAGGCAGCAGCGGGACCTTTTCCTGGAATCTTAGTATATGCTTTCTCGCATAATTTGGTAAGGATATTAATTGTCTCTTTATCTGAGAAGCGATCCATCGTCCATACGATCCCTTTGATGAATTGCTGGCTAAGTGTTGAAAGGTATACAGATTCTACGTAACTGTGCGTTTGACCGCCGCTATTGTAGGTGTGGGTGACGGAAGAAGGATTATGATGAAGTGGCGTTTGTAAAAGTTCTTGGGCAACTTTTCTATAGGCATCCAGTCCGATTTGATCCTGTAGTTTTTGGGCAGCCGTGCTAAATTTCTTTGCTGGTTTACCACCAGCGGCATCCGAGGCTAAATAAAAGATTTCATAAAAGCTACTATGGTCTTTTGTAATACCAGCGGTGATTTCATTGATGGCGTCACCAATGTCTTCGGATTTTAGTTGGAAGGGAAGAATGGTATCTCCCATGTTTAGCAAGCTTTTTAATTTCTTAGCTGCTTTGATCATATCACTACCATAGTAGTAATCATTGGAAGACTTACTAAAGGCAGGCCAATCCAATATTTCTTTGATGAAAGAAATGAGCGTTTCGGAAGGCTCATTCTTTTTTAAATAATATTCAAGCTGTTTGATCGCATAATTAACTGGAAATTTGTTGAACGTAAAATATAAATTTCCCTTTTCAACGATTTGGTCGATACAGTTTTTGAAACCTTTAATTAGGGTAATCCATTCGGATTCGGTATAGTTTAATTTTTTGCGTAGAATGCCGCCTTGTACAATGGGCGCTAAGTTCATCGTATTAACGACCAAACCATATTTTGGCTTATCAGATTGGTTTTGCAACTCTACTTGTTGGCATGCGAGTTCAAGGACAAGACGATTAAATTCAATCACTAATTCTTTTTGCTCGGCAGCGGGAAGTTTTTTGACTTCTTCGTAAGCTTCGATTCCACTTAGGTCATTTGAGGTGTAAGCGTAAGTTATACTTTTTTGAATCTGTCGTAGGATCGCTTTGGGTTTATGATGCATGTATCTTTATTTTTTATTTTAAAACAACTTCATTAAGTACAATTCAACCTCCAACCAACGGAGTCAACTTGATAAAAGAGACTTGTGTCGAATCGTCGATTAAGAATTTTTCTGTTAGTTGTTCTACTTGCTCATCATCTACCAAAATGAAAAAGCCATTTTTCTGGAAGGCTTCCAGTGCGATGTATAATTGTTTTTCTACATCCAAGGTTAGTTTAGTTTTTTTATTTAAGCGTTTTTCTAAATCGGTAGGAAGTACCAAGCCATTGTGGTAACTATTAACATTTTCCTCGTAGCGCTTAATCTCCGCTCTGATGCGCGTTTCGATCAACTCTTGTACGGAAATATATTCTTTATCAAATGCCAAAGAGATTTTATGGAGGATATCTCCAGCGGCGGATTCGTCGGTAATGGTAAGGGTTTTCATTTGCTAATCTTTTTTGTTTGAACAACTTTTTAAAATGCCTTTGAAAAATTGGAATATAGTTTAGAAGAGATTCAATTTGTCGTTTGCAAAGAAACAAAAATCAAGCCTTAAGGTCAATCTTGGAAGTGTTAATTTTTGATTTATTAAAGCAGAAAAGATGCTAAGCGGGTGGCGTTAAGGCGAACCGCTCGTCTGATACTTACCAATTGCTTAGTTGATCAGTAATCCTGATCGCTACTGAAAAAATAACCCAAAAGTGGTTTGTTGTACCTTATGCAGCTGGCATCGGTGTGCAGATTTCAATAAGAAAACCATTACAATCTCTTAGATAAGCGACTTGTTGCCCCCAAGGTTTAGTCCGTAGCGGTTCGACTTCTATTGCGCCGAATTTTTTAGCTTGTGCAATAACGGCGGCGGGTTGCTCCGTGGTAAAGCCCAATTCGATGCCGAAAGCTTTTTGCTGGAGCTTACTCTGTACAAAGCCTGCTTTCAAATTAGAATGAGCAAGTTCGAGGGACGCGAAAGCAATGGTGGTGGTTCCCGTATTAATTTCGCCGTAGTCCGCTTCGGGAGTGATGAATTTCCGTTCAAAGCCAAAGGCATTTTCGTAGAAGACAATGGTTTCAGCGACTTGTGCGACGTAGAGAATGGTGTATGCGTATTGTATCATATTGAATTATTTTAAAACAATTTTTATAACAACTTTACGGCAAAGATGCTCATTGTTGAGCTATATCTCGTGTAAAAAAACGACTTTTTGCGACAGCCGTAAAGTACGGCAAGTCCTAAAACGTTGTTCAACTTGAGTTGCTATTATTTATCTTCTTTTTTATCTCAATTGCGAAGGGTATGCTCCGGTGAAAGTGTAGCATTCTTTCGCCAGATGTGCATGATCGTAATAGCCATTTTGGTAGGCAATTTCAGCAATGCTTCTTTCGGGTTGGATTTGAATCATTTTGAGTACCGCTTTGAAACGACTGATGCGCTGAAAGGTTTTCATACTGATGCCAACTTTGTTTTTGAATCGGCGTTCTAATTGCCGTAAACTGATGCAATGATGTTTCGCAATCGAGGGTAGAGCAAGATTATGACTATCGGTTTGAAGCGTATTCACAACCGCTTGGATTAAGGAATCCTGTCTGTTTTGGGTAGCATGAATTAGTCCCTTGAGCTTATTTTCAAGGAGTATTACTTGATCATTGATTTCTTTTTTAGCAGCAATTTGCGTCAGAAAGTTGGTCGTAAATTGAGGAAAAATATTACGGATTGCTAGGGTTTTATTTTTCGTTTCGGACATCGGAATGTTTGTCAATTGCCCTAATTGTCCTTCCTTGAATCGAATACCTAACAATTGAGTATGCTCGGGAAAATGCGTATCAGAGAACTGTGTCATGATACCGGAGAGTGCCATTTCGAAGGCTGGAATTTTACTCGTTGTTTCTCCTAGATTGAGAATAAGATCCGCGCAGGCATCGGGTATAATGCGATGCGTTGAGGGAGCAGCTACTTGGGAGAAAATCCAGTAGCTATCTACGAAGTGGCTTAGGCTTTTTGAGGGTTGAATTTCGTGGTAAGGCATAGCGAATGGATATTATAAAAAATGGCCTTGAAAAAGTTTGATATTGATCGGGGAGGATTGTTGTAAAATGCAGCGTCCCGAAGCTCCACACGGAGCTTCGGGACGATTGAATCGCATCGCATAAGCTTGAGCTAAATCTTTACTTTACGCGAATCGCTAGGGTCACAAAGTCTCCCGCAAATTCTTGATGAGCTGCAATTTGGGTTTTGATGAACTCATCCCACTGCGTTTGTTTCAACTTAACGATGGAATGATTTGTTTCTCGATCGTAGCGTTGTTGAACTTGATCGTATTCTTCGAAAACTTCATCAAAAATGCGTTTCATTTCGGTATTGACATTGGCATAGGTGAAACCTTTGAAGGCGGCAAAGCGTTTTTTTAAAATGCGACGATATAATTCAGACAAATCAAAATGACTTTGTTCATGATTCAGTAAATGGTCGGTTTTTTCGTTGGCCTTTACCCAAGATTTATCCTTTTCAAAATAACCATAAACGGCCATTTCAAGTACCGTTTCCGTATTGTGAATCACGGCGTACGACATCCCTAGGGTAGAATAAGCATCCAAATGTCCTTTTCCCTGTGGGCGGGCTTGAAAATCAGACCACTGTAGTTTCCGTTCAGCGTTCCAAAAAATCTTATTTTCTTTTACCATTTCTGCTTTGTTGCTGGTCGTAGCATTAGTAGCTACCTTCGTCGGTTCTGTGATGGATACCGTTGGTGTACTTGGTGCACAAGAGCAACAACTACTGAGCAGGAATAATAGGAATTGAATACTGTGTAACATATTTTATTTTATTGTAGTATGAGTTTTATCAACGCTAAGGAATCGAGTAAGGGGCATCTTCAGCGTTATATTTTAAAAAAAAGAAGCTTTTACGGATTGCCCATTGCAAAGCATATACCAAAGCGCTAAGTTAACGCCACTATTGTTTATTCGCGTAAAAAGACTAATTCTCCTTTTGGGGATACTTTTACCAAGACCGAAGGTTCCTGTAGACTCTTTTCACTTTGCCGTGCTTTGACCACATAATCGACTTGTCGAATGACTTCTGAGCTGATCGCGCCAAAATTAGACGGAAAGGCTTGATCGTGGATATTCGCAGAAGTTGCGACCAGCGGTCGTCCAAAAGCCCGAATCAGATTTTTACAAAAATCATCTTGTACAATTCGTACAGCGATGCTACCATCGGGGGCAATTACACTCGGTGCCAGATCTTTAGCTTCTTCGTAGACAACGGTCAACGGACGAATGTGATACGATAATAAGGTATCAATACGAGGATGGACTTCTGCTACGTATTTCTTGAGCATTGCTAGAGAATCGACCAAAAGGACAAAATTTTCATCGTGGCTACTTTGCTTAAGTTGGTAGACTTTACGGACGGCTTCTTCGTCACAGGCATCACAACCAATTCCCCAGATTGTATCCGTAGGATATAAGATAAGACCGCTCGTCTTTAAAACGTCAATAATGTCTTCTAGTTTATCGTTTTCAAACATAAAACCACTTAAATTTGTTATACATATATTCTAATTCCTGACAAAGTTGTTTATTTACTAGAAAAATGCAATATATTGACCTATTTAAACATTAAATGATACGTCAATCTTCGTAATTACTTCTAGTTGACAAAGCAGTATAAAAACGATTAAAGGGGGAAATAGTTTTTATTTTCATCAAACCAAATCGTAAATTTTGAAGTACGGCTTACTGGGGGATTTGCATAATGCTAGAAAAATTCGCCTAAAATCTAAGTAAATGGATTCAAAATATTCCGCAAATAGCCGTCAAATTTACTTGGATTAGGGTTTAACTTATAGATAACTGAAAAAGATCGCTCTGTAGTACATCGTTTGCAAATAAAAAATTAATCTTTCCTTAAGTTGGCGAATAAAGGGAAGCGGCAGCAATAAGTATTTCAAATAGTCATCATTGCTATCCTAAGTACACTGTAATCTAAATTACTTAACATTTTGAGCATGTTTTTTTATGCTACTCTTCGTCTTGTCCTCGTTATGATAGCTAAGGCTATCAAACTCCGGGCATTCCTCGATTAGCATAAAATCCAAAGCTCAAAACATTAATAAACTTAAATTACAATAGACTAAGTTTTTTAGTATAAACTTTATTGCATATTGCCTTTTCTAGCAATCACTCAAGATTAGTCAAAGAACCATAAAAAACAGCATCAGTGAAGCGAATTTATCATATCATATTGGGAACGGTTTTATTTTTCTGTTGCGCTACCACTTTATCAGCCAAACACATTATTGGAGGAGAGATTACTTATGTTTGTAACGGCGGTGGTGTCTATACTTTTACGATGAAAATTTATCGGGACTGTAGTTCTGATGGTGCAGATTTTGATAATCCTGCATTTATCGGGATTTATCGTGGTTCTAGCTTTTTAGGAAAACTGGATGTTAACATTGACGGTGGCGTCAATAATATTCCTCCCGTGATCAAACCTTGTCTAATTTTACCAGATGGGATTTGTGTGCAAGAAGCCATTTATACTTTTCAAGCTACTTTACCTACGGTCAATCAGAGTTACCACATTGTTTATCAGCGTTGTTGTCGAAATAATACCATTACCAATATTGTTGATCCGGGAGACTCTGGAGCCACTTATACGGTAGAGTTAACGCCTGCGGCGCAAGGTGTTTGTAACAATAGTCCAACTTATAATTCTTTTCCTCCCATTGTGATTTGTGCTGGAGAATCCATTGACTTTGATCACGGTGCAACGGATCCGGATGGGGATCAATTGGTATACGAATTTTGTAGTCCACTACTGGGTGGTGGAAATAATGGTTTGCAAGATCCATTTGTGGCAGCAACTTGCATTGGTATCCGACCAGACCCTCCTTGTGGTCCACCTTTTGATGATGTAGAATTTTTAGTGCCGGCTTACACCGCTTTACAGCCGATGGGAGGAAGTCCACTCATTACAATTGACCCCAATACGGGTTTTATTTCTGGTGTTCCGACCAACTTGGGACAGTACGTTGTGGGCGTTTGCGTCTCCGAATTTCGGAATGGTCAATTACTGGGTCAAGTGAGAAGAGATTTTCAATTTAACGTAGCCAATTGCCAGCCCACTGTCGTCGCAGAAATTCAATATGATGAATTAATTGGTGATCAAGAATACGTCATTAATTCTTGTGGGACGAATACGGTTGAATTTGTCAATGAAAGTTTTCAAGAGGCTTTTATTACTAATTTCTTTTGGGAATTTGAAATTAATGGGGCTACGGAAACTTTTACCGAATGGAGCCCAACGATTACTTTTCCGGGCTTGGGGACTTACGAAGGTATTTTGGCCTTGAATCCAGGAGAAGACTGTGGGGATACCGCAAGAATTTTCGTCAATGTTTTTCCTGATATCAATGCAGATTTTAGTTTTACTTATGATACTTGTGTGGCAGGTCCGGTAGATTTTACAGACTTATCTACCACGGGGAGTGGGACGATGACGAACTGGGATTGGGATTTTGGGGATGGTAATTTTTCTACGGATCAAAATCCGAGTCATTTATTTCAATCACCGGGTTTGCAAGAGGTAACGCTTACCGTAACGGATATTAATAATTGCCAAGAATCTTTGACACAGACCGTCAACTGGTTTCCGGTGCCGCCCGTTTTAATCATCGAACCAACTACTTTCTTAGGCTGTGAGCCCTTACCAATTTTCTTTAATAACTTATCGTCTCCGATTGATTCAACCTATGATATTGTCTGGGATTTTGGCGATGGAAATACGAGTGGTGACGTTAGTCCTACCCACATTTACGAAGAAGAGGGGATTTATACGATCGGTTTGCAAGTGACCTCTCCGATTGGTTGTTACATTGATACTATTTTTCCAAATTGGATTACGGTTCGACCTTCTCCGATCGCAGATTTTATTTATACGCCTAGCAACCCAAGTAACTTTAACCCAACGGTTAACTTTATTGATCAATCGGTCGATGCAATTCTTTGGGAATGGACTTTTGATGATTTTGATTTTTCTTTAGACCAAAATCCAACGTATACTTTTCCGGATACAGGCTTTCACGATATTCGCTTAGTCGTAACGCATCCGAGTGGTTGCCAAGATACTGCGATTCAGCGCATTGACGTAGAACCTCAAATTCGCTACTTTTTACCCAATGCTTTCACGCCAAATAGTGATGCACTTAACGATGATTTTCTCGGTAAAGGTTATTTTGATGGTCTGAGTAATTTTAGGATGACCATTTGGAATCGTTGGGGAGAATTGGTTTTCGAAAGTCGTGATCCTAATATCGGTTGGAATGGGCAGAAAAATAATTCTGGGAAGCAATCTCCTTCCGGCGTCTACGTCTGTCTAGTTACATTTATTGGTCCTCGAGGAACGACTACCGAACTCAAAGGATTTGCAACCCTGATCCGGTAGTTCGTCTAATAGCATACACTTTTATGTTAAGATGCCTTCTTTGTCGTAAAAACCATTTCGTTTTGCAACGAATAAAAACTATATTTAGGGAACAAACTATGTTGTTTGAATCTCTCTAGTATGCTTCGAACAACTTTGTTGCGATCACTATTTTATTACCCTGTCAAGGATAAAGAAAAGTTTTTACTACGATAAAGTATTTTTTGCATGAAGTATGCGTATCTATTTCGCGGGGTTCTTTTGGTGCTTTGTTTTCTAACGTTTTATACCGCAAAGGCTTCTCACATTGTCGGTGGAGATATTTTTTACGAATGTTTAGGTCCTTCGTTGTCTGATCCTACGAGAATGGATTACCGCATTACCGTTAAGATTTACCTGAATTGTAATAATCAAAGTATGGATGACTTTAGTGATCCTGCTCCGATTACAATTTATCGAGGAAACGGTGCCATTTACGATTTTATTCGGAATGATTCTGTGCCTTTGCTTAGCCAAGCCGATATTCCTCCTGATAATAATCCTTGTTTAACCTTACCACCTGATGTTTGTGTCAAACAAGGTATTTACCAATATGAAGTCTCTTTGCCAATTAGTACGGAAAGTTACCACGTGACCTATCAACGTTGTTGCCGCAATGCGAGCATCAGTAATATTGTTGAGCCGGATAGAATTGGAGCGACTTATACGATTGAAATTACGCCCAGCTCACAGATGCTTTGTAACAATAGTCCAACCTTTAATAATTTCCCTCCCATCATAATTTGTGCAGGATTTCCCATTGATTTTGACCACTCTGCTACGGACGCAGAAGGGGATCAATTGGTTTATGAACTTTGCGGTACCTTGGAAGGTGCGGGACCAGAAGGTGCTTTTGAACCCGGCGATCCTTTGGGGTGCAATGGTTTTATGCCGAATCCATCTTGTCCGCCTCCTTATGAACCCGTCGAGTATACGGTGCCAGTTTACGATGCGTTGAATCCGATGGGGGGAAATCCACAAGTCACCATTGATGCCAATACTGGTTTGATTACGGGGACTCCCGAGATTTTGGGGCAATACGTTGTAGGGATTTGTGTTTCGGAATATCGAAATGGAGAATTATTGAGTGTGATTCAAAGAGACTTCCAGTTTAACGTTGCTTTTTGTGAGCCTTTAATTTTCGCGGATATGGTGGCGGATGAAGTGGTGCCCGAAGAACGCTTGTATATTTTTAATCGCTGTGATAATTCTACGATCGTTTTTGATAATTTAAGTGTGCAAGAAGATCAGATCAATAGTTATTATTGGAATTTTGATTTGAATACACAATCCATAGAATTTACGACGAAAGATGTACAAACGCCTTTTCCAGGGCCCGGTACCTATAATGGTTATTTAATCCTAAATCAAGAAGCGCAGCTATGCTCCGACACAGCTTATATCGAAGTCAATATTTTTCCAGATGTAGATGCAGATTTTGAATTCGTTTACGATACTTGCGTTGCGGGGCCCGTTGAATTTACGGACCTTTCCGTTACGGACGCCGATTCGATTGTGCAGTGGGACTGGGAATTTGGAGATCAATTTACTTCCAGCGAACAAAATCCAATATATCGTTACATTGATGCCAGCAATTATTTGGTATCGCTTTTAGTAACGGATGACAATGGTTGTCAAGATAGAGTTGAAAAAACGGTTAACTGGTTTCCGGCGCCACCCATTATTATTGTAGATCCCAGTACCTTTAGAAGCTGTCCGCCGGAGGAAGTGGTCTTTACGAATCTGTCTTCTCCGATTAATGATGATTACGACGTACTATGGGACTTTGGGGATGGGATGACTTCTACGGAACTTAATCCATCCTATGTTTATACCAGTACGGGCGTTTATGATATTTCGCTTTCCATTACTTCCCCGATTGGTTGTATGATTGATACTACTTTCAGCGAGTGGATTAGGGTTTTCCCGGTACCGACAGCGGCCTTTAGTTTTACACCTGACTTTGCTACGAATTTTGAACCGACGGTTGATTTTATCGACGAGTCTATTGACGCGGTTTGGTGGGGTTGGGATTTTGGGAATGGTGGATTTGCCTACGAGCAAAACCCCAGTTACGTTTTTCCAGATACGGGATGGCAAGAAATTCAATTGGTGATTACCAACGAATTTGGTTGCCTCGACACTGCTTATCGACAGCTTGACGTTATCCCAATGATTCGTTATTTCTTACCCAATGCCTTTACGCCGAATGATGATGGCTTGAACGAATTATTTGTAGCACAAGGTTTTTTTCGAGGGATTAATCAATTTGATTTACAAATTTGGAACCGCTGGGGCGAAGCAATATTTAGTTCTACTTCTCCGGATATTGGTTGGAATGGCAAACATCAAAACGTTGGCAAAATGTCTCCGAACGGCGTTTATATTTACCAGATTAGTTTCCTTGGTCCAAGAGGAAAACCGTACAATTTTCGTGGGTTCGCTACTTTGATTCGCTAGAGGAGTCGAAGGATTACTTTTGCTAATGATAGATTATCTATTTAGCGTTGAATATTGTGAACGCATCGAGGGCAGCCTTTTCAGGAATTACTACCACTCCTACAAGCAATAAAGCTAAGTACTAAGATAAAATAATATTACCATTAAATGGCGTTCTATTTTGTACAGGATCGAGGCGAGAAAACTGCACGTAGCCTTTGCTAAGTAAGGATTTGAGCAACGAAGCGGC
>CALFBG010000035.1 GCA_937951685.1 uncultured Saprospiraceae bacterium
TTCTCAACTGCTTTTAAAATTATTAAACAACTTCTATTTTAAATTAAAATCCATGAATGTTTTAACTAAAAAAATTATCCTCGCTTCCAAATCTCCACGGCGCAGTCAATTGCTTCGAGAGGCCGGTTTTCAATTTGAAATAAAAACCAAAGACACCCCCGAAGATTTCCCCGACGAGCTTCCCGTTGAAGAAGTTGCGGCCTATTTGGCAAGGAAGAAGGCGCTTGCCGCTAAATCTTTTTTAGAAGCGGGCAAAGTTTTACTCGCAGCGGATACCATCGTAACCCTCAATCAGGAAATCTTTGGCAAACCAACCGACGCAGCGGATGCGCGTAGCATTTTACGCGCACTTTCGGGAAAAGAACACCTTGTGATTACTGGCGTTTGTCTGCTTTCCACGCAGCAAGAGAAAACCTTCTCGGGTGTCTCCAAAGTATTTATGGAGGAGTTGAGTACCGAAGAGATTGATTATTATATTGAACAATTTCAACCCTACGATAAAGCGGGTGCTTATGCGATTCAGGAATGGATTGGCCTCAATAAGATTTCAAAAATAGAAGGCAGCTACGTCAATATCATGGGACTTCCCGTCCAAATGATTTATCAAGCCTTGCAAGATTTCAAGGTGTAAGTAGTTTTTCAACTCAAACTAGCCTGGTGTTTCAACGCTTTCGCTAGGCTTTTGCCTAAATATTGATCAATGACATAATGCGTTAGATAAATGACTGGCGTTAATACTACTGCCATGATAAATTTATAGCAATAATTAACGGTGCCTACCGCTAAAAATAACTCAATGCTCCACTGCTGTGGACCTAACACGAAAGCGATATAAAGCACCACGAAACTATCAATCAATTGAGAAATTAGGGTAGAACCCGTTGCGCGCAGCCACACTTTTCCATCCCCCGTGATTTTTTTAATCCGTTGAAAAACGAAGACATCTACGATTTGTCCCACCAAAAAAGCCACCAAAGAACCCACAATAATCCAATTGCTCTGACCAAAAATATTGGCAAATGCAGCTTGCATATTTTCTACCCCCGTCTCTTGATTCGCACGCACCCACCAATCTGCAGGCGATAGCCCAATTGCTAAATAAACCATCAGAAAAGCGTAGCTAATCAAACCCACCGTCATAAAAGATAAAAATCGGACTCCCTTTTTGCCAAAATACTCATTAATGACATCCGTCATGACAAAAACTACGGGCCAAAGCAAGACGCCCGCCGTAAATTGCAAAGATCCTTTTTGACCAAAAAGATTCCAATTGAATGGCTCAATCCCTAGCGTATCTTCTAAGGCGAATATTTTGACACCAACAAATTCCGCAATCAGCGCATTGGCAATGAAAAACCCACCTAAGATTACAAAAAGTCGAGTTCCTTTATGAGAAAGTATATTTTTCATAGTAATTATTTTTATCAATCTATTAGAACCAGTAGACCATACCATGGTTTGAAACGACTCGCAGTAGCCGCAAAAAATTAGGGCTAAATCTATCTTGTGAACCGCAGATAAAACGGGAAGCCATCACTACTAATCTCATTTTCAGAGAAGTTCTGATTCAAAAGTACTAATTCCTAATCACCGATTGCCTATCTTTGCGCAAATTTTGCATCAGAATTGCATGAACTATGCGCTTCGTTTTGATGTTTAAGTGTGAAGATATTAATCAGTTTTTATTAATTAGTTTGATACTCCTATAAGTAATGGCGAAAATTGGAATTAACCTGAAAGAAGGGAAAATAGCGGATAAAAAAGAAGTAATCATTGGCATTGACCTCGGCACAACCAATAGCTTGGTGGCTTATATCAAGGATGGAAATGCCGTGGCAGTAAAAGATAAGACCGGGAAAAATACCTTAGTCCCTTCCATCGTCCACTTTGCGTCTCCCACGGAAGTCATCGTAGGAGATCAAGCAAAAGAGCGTTTGATTAGCGATCCACAAAACACCATCTATTCCGTCAAACGGCTCATGGGAAAATCTCATCAAGATGTCGCCAATTTTGAGCAATACTTTGGTTATACGATTCTCGACGAAGATACGGAGAGCTTAGTCAAAATTAGAGTTGGAGATCGTTACTATACGCCCATCGAATTGTCCGCTAATATTTTAACGGAGTTGAAAACTCGGATTGAGCAAAGTCTGGGCGAAACGGTTAGCAAAGCAGTCATTACGGTACCTGCTTACTTTAACGATGCGCAACGACAAGCCACCCGAGATGCTGGAAAATTAGCTGGATTAGACGTTTTGAGAATTGTCAACGAACCGACTGCCGCGAGTTTAGCCTACGGTATTGGTTTAGATGAAAATGCAGATCAAACCATCGCTGTTTATGATTTGGGCGGTGGTACTTTTGATATTTCTATTTTGCATATCCAAAATGGTATTTTTGAAGTCTTGTCCACCAACGGAGATACTTTCCTAGGGGGAGACGATTTTGATCGTGCTATTGTAGACTTTTGGTTAAAACAAAATAATTTAAATACCAAAGAAGTGATGCAGGATAAGGCACTTAGTCAAGCCTTACGACTCGGTGCAGAAGAAGCGAAGCAAAAACTGAGTACACAAGAAGAATTTAAAACAGAAATTCAAGGCATCAAAGGCGAACTAACTAGAGCAGACTTTAATGTTTTAATTCAACCACTCGTTGATAAAACGATAACCGCCTGTCGATTAGCCCTCAAAGATGCCAAATTAACAACTAAAGATATTGATCACATCGTAATGGTTGGTGGTTCTACCCGAGTCCCTTTGGTCAAAACGGAAGTCGCGCAGTTTTTTGAAAAAGCGATCCACGACGAACTCAATCCCGACGAAGTGGTAGCACTCGGTGCTGCGATCCAAGCAGATGTTTTAGCCGGAAACCAACGAGATATTCTACTCCTAGATATTACCCCTTTATCTTTAGGAATTGAAACGGTCGGCGGATTGATGGACGTTATCATCGCTAGAAATGCCAAAGTGCCTTCTAAGGTCGGTCGGCAATACACCACCTCTGTAGATGGACAAGTTAATTTGAAAATTGCCGTTTTTCAAGGAGAGCGAGATATGGTGACGGACAATCGGAAATTAGGGGAATTTATTTTAAAAGGTATTCCTCCCATGCCAGCGGGGATTCCCAAAATTGAAATTCAATTTATCCTCAATGCTGACGGTATTCTCAAAGTAAAAGCAAAAGAGTTGCGCTCAGGTGTCGAACAAGAAATTGATATCAAAGCGCAATATGGAATTTCAGAAGAAGAGATGGCGAAAATGCTCATCGACTCTATTCAGAATGCAAAAGGCGATATGGAAAAACGAGCGTTGCTAGAAGCACGCAACGAAGCCAATAATATCATCCTCTCCGGCGAGAAATTTATCGTGCACAACGCAAAAATCCTGAGTGATGAGGAAACAAAAACAACTAAAGCTTTACTGGAAGCACTCCGCCAAACAGTCGCTGGCGAAGATAAAGACGCGATCAATAAAGCGATGGAAGAATTGAATGCTTACACCGGACCTCTCGCCCACCGCGCGATGGATGTCAATATCGCAGCGGCGATGAAAGGGAAAAAGATCTGATTTAGTATTTAAAATAGACTTTATGGAGGCGCTTTCGCAAAACGGTTAAACTATCGATTCAGCGTAAAATCGCCTTTGTAAACCTCTACCCAGCCATCCGTAAAAAGAACTTCTGCGTAGTAAATAAATACGCCATTCTGCACAATCTTACCTTGTAAGCGACCATCCCAAGCTCGGTCCGGATCATTGACGAGAAAGTCTGTTTTTTCAAAGACAATACCTCCCCAACGGTTGTATAGCCTAAAAGTCTTGACCCGCTCTACGCCTAAGCCACCATAAATCATGTACCGATCATTGAAGCCATCATCATTAGGCGAAAAAGCCGTCGGAAGAAATATTCTGCGTTCCTTGTCTACCCGCACCCACACGCTATCGCTCGCCACACAACCGTCTTCGCTAATCACCGTCACCGTATAGGGAGATAAATAATTCGGCTGTACATATTGCTCAAAACAAGTATCTTGGCAAAGTGTCGGGGTCCAATTAATACTATCAATCTCTGCTTGTGAGTAATTTACTAGCGCTTCTAAATTCACACTATCACCGAGTGGAATTACGATATCCGGTCCAAGATCGACCACTAATTGCGGTGGCTCAATAATCTGAATGATCGTATCCCATTCACAACCAATCGAATCTCTCACAAAGATCGGATAGTCTCCCACGGGAATGTAAAGCTGTTGATTGTTGCCGTGATAGTTGTCATCATCCCAAGAAAATAGATACGGCGGTGTGCCACCAATAACTCCCGTAATGACGTAACTGCCATCCGTTTCGCCGTAACATTTATTTTTAATATCAAAAATAGCCCCCGTCGGTCGAGCAGGATTATCAATCACGATGAGTTCATCCAGCGCCGTGCAACCATTTATCGTGTTGGTTACAACCAGGGTGTAAATACCGGGCGCATCGACGGATGGACTATTAGAAGTTGCTCCTGCGATGATATTCCCAAGGTCTGTCGTCCAATTGTACGTAAAATTAATGCCATTAGAAGAACTACTTGCATCAATCACTAAGGTGTCAATCAAACAATTTAATTCTAAATCTAACCCCGCATTCGAAACGGGCGTATTCACATCCGCAATCACAGTCGTACTGAGCATACTGGAACACCCAGTGTTTGCATTCGTTAATTCCAGCATATACTCTCCCGGCTCATCAATCAACGGGGTCGCACTATCCGCACCATCTAAGATATTCCCCGTAAGGGTAGACCAAGCATAGTTAAAATCCATTCCCCCACTCGCCGAAACGGTCACAGAAAGATTAACCGTGGTATTATCTACACAATCTAAAATCGGTGGATTGGGAATAGCAGCCGATGGCAAAGGGGCTCTAGTCACTTGTATCGTAGCCGTATCGGTACAGCCAGAGGCAGGATTAACGACTACTAACTTGTAGCTTCCCTCTTCATCGACTAATGGAAAAGGAGTATCCGCACCAGAGATAATATTACCATTCGTTGTTGTCCATTCATAACTAATGCCCGCTCCCGTTGCAGAGGCAGAACCATCTAGTTGTAAAGTACCATCAGGGCCACAAATCACATTCTCGGTTCCCGTATTTGCTTCCGAAGGCGAAAGCGTAATTCCTGATAGGATTTGTAAACTAATATCACAAAAGTCTCCTCCCTTACCATCCATCATGAGGAAATAACGCTCCCCAATGGTGAGGTTAGTCGCTGTAATAATCCCAATGGTTGCAGTACCAGGACTCCAACAATTAGAAACGGCCGTAAAGTTGTTGCAATCTGCGCTAGCATAAACCTGTGCTTGCAAACCATTGTTGTTAAGACAATTACTAGGAATAATCTCAAATTCCAAGGTCTCTGACCCCGCCAAAAATGCTAACCACAAATTATTTTCTATCCCACCACAAAACGGTCCGGGCTGCTGCGTAGCGGTAAAACCACCCGTGGAAGTACAATATCCATTAAAAGAACAAAGTAAGGGAGCGTCTTCGCAAGCATCTCCGGGAGGAGAAGGAAAATCACACTGTGCTACGACCAAGTTGCTCAACAACAAGAAGCTAGCTAGTAAGCTGGTAAGTTTTAGTTTAATCATCTCTTTTGGTATAATTGTTACGGTTAATATTGGCTATTGCGTCTCGTTTTACATTCCTGTGTTACGCCTTGTTGGCTAAACAAGAAAAAACTACAGGATTCCTTCGTTCTAAGTTAGAAAGTATTTTCATTAAAAAATGTAAAGCATTAGCGAAATCTAAACTTTAGCGCCTATTTTAAGCGAAATGCAGATCATTAGTCGATTCTAGCGCATGAAATTATCCGATTTTTTAACAACATCTATTGCTGTCCGTCGTTTTTAGATAGCAATTGTACGCCGATCCGTTTCATTTTCACACAACTTCTTACCCTATCAACGTCATGCGTTTAGCACTAATACTTATTTTTATCACGTTGCATTTTACTGGATTTACTCAATTGGGACAAAACTTAAAAGAGGAAATTCAAAAAATCATTTACCACGATACCGATATCAGTTTTGACCGTACACCGGGCTACGTCATCGGCGTAATCATTGGAGATTCGAGTTACGTTTTTGGATATGGCTCCGTAAGCAAGGATACGGTACAACAGCCCGACGAAAATACGATTTTTGAATTGGGTTCTTTGACGAAAGTATTCACCGCAGCGGTCATTCAACGTTTGGTAGAACAAGGCAAAATGCAGTATGATTCGAGCTTTAATCAATATTTACCCGCAGCTTGGTCGCACCCTTCTACCAATCAATTAAGTTTATTACATCTGCTTAGTCATACTTCTGGTTTGCCCAAAATGCCCTTAGAATTTGGGACCAAAGAAAAAGAAAGCCACAATCCTTACGCTTATTACACCAAAGCAGATTTACAAGATTTTTACCACAATTACTTTTTCCAAGCAAAAGAAAAAAATATCTATCACTATGGACATCTAAATTACGCTTTGCTAGAAGTCGCGATCGAACACGTCTGCCAAAAAAGTTTTGCAACGGTCTTAGCAGAGGAGTTATTGGAGCCCTTACAATTAAAAAACACCGGTCTTCAACTTCGCCCCGAACAACAAGCACAGTTGGCAAAGGGGTACGCCGTTACGGGTAAAGCAACAAAACCTTGGCAATTCCAATCCTTTGCCGCCGCACAAGGCTTAAAGTCCAACGCACACGATTTACTCCAATTCTTACGGGTCAACTTAAACCAAGCAGCGCCCGATTTTAGTAAGAGCTTAGCGCAAACGCACCAGTTCGTTGCCAAAACGAATATCACAAAACACGTAACGGTGGCGAAAGGATGGCACATTTTAAAAACCCGAAAATACTACGATACCATCGCACATTCGGGAACAACGAGTGGTCATCGCGCCTTCCTAGGTTTTATTCAAGAAACTAAAACGGGCGTCGTCGTACTTTCCAATTCGCCACACACCATGAATGGCTTAGGGCATTTAATTATTCGCTTGATTAATCAAAATTGGAAGAAAAAGAAGTAAATTTGGCGCTTAATACAAGTGTTGCATGAATAACATTGCTAAAACTCCACTACCGACGATCAAACGCAAAATTCGCTTCATCATCAATCCCTTTGCAGGCGTCGGTCAAAAGGTCAGTTTTGCGAAAAGCATCGCACAACTACTGGATCTTCAACTATTTGACTATGATGTTTGTTACACCGAATATCCACAACACGCTACCCAATTGGCGCAACAAGCAGTGCTTGATGGCTACGATATTGTGGCAGCGGTGGGTGGAGATGGTTCCATCAATGAAGTTGCCAAAGGACTGATTGGTACTGACGTTGTTTTAGCGATTATTCCTGCGGGATCAGGCAATGGTTTAGCCATGCATCTCGGCATCGGTCGCAATGCAGAACGCGCCATTCAATTGCTAAAGGAGTGTGTAGTGATGAAAATTGATACCGGAATCGTTAATGGGAAACCATTCATCAATTTGGCAGGAACGGGTTTTGATGCTTGGATTGCGTATAAAACCAAACTCAATAAAGTACGTGGATTGTGGGCGTACGTAAAGCATTCTATGCTCGAAACCTTTAGCTATCAAATACAAGACTACGAAATTACCATTGATGATCGTACTATCAACCGCGCTTGCCTCGTCGTAGAAGTCGCCAATGCACCGATGTTTGGTTATAATTTCGTCGTCGCTCCCTTAGCAAAGTTGAATGATGGCTTGCTAGAAGTCATACTCATCAAGAAAGCACCAAAATGGCGTTACCTTTTTTCTTTTTGGCGTTTTTTCAACAAAAGTGTACACCAAAGTAGCTTAACCGAACGGTACACCGCCAAAAAAGTATCCATCAAAAAAAGTAACGCAGCCCTCTCGCTTCACCTCGACGGAGAAGGCTTCCTCGTATCTAACAACTTGGAGTTTTCGATAAATGAATTATCTTTGCATATCCTTATTCCTCCAGCATATTCTAAAAAATAGTAAGATGTCTAAAAAGTCAAAAAAGAATCGCAACGGAATCGTTTACTCTTCTAATCCTGATTTTGAATATCAATATGATGGCGCGGATGAGGATCAAACGGAGCTTTCACCGGGAGAACAAAACCTACGCATTTTGCTGGATAAAAAGCAACGCCGAGGCAAAGCGGTCACTTTAGTAACGGGGTTTCAAGGACCAGATGAAAGTCTCAAGGCTTTAGGTAAAATGTTGAAGTCTAAATGTGGTGTTGGTGGTTCGGTCAAAGAAGGGGAAATTATCATCCAAGGCGATCACCGCGATAAAGTACTGGCTTTATTAATTAAAGATGGCTACAAACGCAGCAAAAAATCTGGTGGATAACGACTTCAAGCTTACAACTTATAAGCTCGCTTGAATCATTCGGTCTTTACCACTCATATCCTGCGCTACAGTAACCGTTTCAAATCCAATGGCATAAAGCATTTTTTCTACTTGCTTCGCATTAAATTCATTGGTTTCAAAAAATAACTGCCCGCCAACGTTCAGTTTCAGCTTAGCAAATTCTCCAATCTTTCTGTAAAAAATTAAAGGATCACTTTCTTCCACAAATAAAGCCAACTCTGGTTCGTATGCTAAAACTTGAGGAGGCATTTTACTTTGCTCACTGATGGGAATATAGGGAGGATTACTCACAATAATGTCGAAGGATTGAAGACTGGACCATTGCGTTTCGTCGAGAATATCAAGCTGTCGAAAGTTAATCCATGATTGTTGTGTCAATGCATTCTGATGAGCAATGGCGAGCGCTTCCATGCTCACATCTACCGCTTGTATATTCAACGCTTGGTGACGAGCTTTCAAGGCAAGCGGAATACATCCAGAACCAGTACCGATGTCCAAAACAGCCAAAGTCGCTGTTGAAAATGCTTTGGTGATACAATCCGACATCCAGTAAACCAATTCTTCCGTCTCTGGCCGTGGAATCAAAACCGCGGGCGATACCACAAGCGACATTCCATAAAAATCAGCTTGTCCAAGGATATACTGAATCGGTTCATTTTTTAGTAATCGTTGACCAATCGCATCTAGTTGCGTAAGTTGGTCCGTACTCAGTTCGTCCTTGCGCGAAAAATTATGAATGCCAAAAACATCTTCGAAAACAATTCTTGCGATGGATTGCGCTTCGCGCGGCGTATGGTTCGCACAGAGTTGTTCAACGAATTGTCGGTGTATGTGTTGGATAGTTGGATTAACAGTCATACTAGTATTTTCTAAAATTTTAATAGGCTTTGTTGCACGATAGTTGGCTATTATTTACAAAAGACTACCGCGCATTTAACTTCAATAGTTTACAATTAGCAATTGCTAACTGACTAATATAACAGTAATTAGGACAATTTGTTCTTATAATCTTCGTAACTAAAACGACGAACCAAACGAAACGATCCCTCCTCCGTCCATATGCCAATGTTCGGATGCGTTACACCGTTAAACATATTCGTCTTGACCATCGTGTAATGAATCATATCCTCAAAAATAATCCGATCGCCTACTTTTAAAGCTTGTTCAAAACTATACGCTTCCAAATAATCTCCCGACAAGCAACTTAAACCACCGATCCGGTAACTCGGTTTGCCGGGTACCGCTGGATTCGTTGCTCCAACAATCCGAGGCAAATAAGGCATTTCCAAAGTATCTGGCAAATGTGCCGTAAAAGAGATATCGACGATGGCTGTTTTAATGCCTTTACTTTCAAAAATATCCAAAACCCTCGCTAATAAAAATCCTGTATTCCAAGCAACCGCAGATCCTGGTTCTAAAATTACCTCAATATTATCATAACGCGCTTTAAAGTCTTTCAACAATTGAATTAAATGTGGCACATCATAATCGTCGGCCGTGATCAAATGTCCACCACCGAAGTTTACCCAACGTAAGGATTTCAAATACTTACCAAATCGAGCTTCGAAAGCTTCCAAGGTTTTTGCTAAAGAATAAGAGTTGGATTCACAATGCGTATGAAAATGTAAGCCTTCAATACCTTCCGGCAAAGTTTCCCCAAAAGCATCAATCGTTTCTCCCAACCGAGAACCCGGGGTACAAGGATTATACAATGCAACTTCTATTTCAGAATATTCTGGATTGACCCGCAACCCACAGCTTACCTTGCTACTATGCGCTGCTACTTTTTCTCGATAAAGCTCGTATTGCGGAATGGAGTTGAAGCTAATATGACTACTCAATGCTAAGATTTCGTCAAACTCGCTAGGCAGATAGGCCGGAGAATAAGTATGTGCCTTCATTCCCATTTCTTCGTTACAAAGCAAGGCCTCGTTCAACGAACTCGCTGTCGCGCCTGAAAGGTATTCTTTTACCATTCCAAAACTACTCCACATCGCAAAGCCTTTCAGTGCTAAAATAATACTGACCTTAGCTTCTCGCTGCACCTTTCCGAGCAAGACTAAGTTTTCCTTTAATTTTTTTTCCTCCAGTACGTAACAAGGAGATGGAATGACCTGATAATCCATACTTATAATTTATAATTGAAGTCGCTTAATCATTCTAAAAGCAATTGAGAAAGGCTTTGCCTTCACGCAAGTAAGCAGCTATTTTTAGAACGATTAAACAAACTTCATTGCTACCTAAATATTTTTGCACACCTTAGCTTCAAATATAGAAGCTATTCAACAACTAGCGTAAACAACTTCTTCATAAAAAGGTTTACAATTCCAAGTCTACGTCAAAAGCTTCGTGCCAAGGCAAGCCATTCTTTGCCAAAACCTCCAAAAATGGGTCAGGATTAAATTCCTCTACGTTGTAAACGCCTTTCCCCTGCCAATCTCCCCGCAGTACCATCATCGCTCCAATCATTGCCGGAACACCTGTGGTATAAGATACACCTTGTGCTCTGGTTTCCTTAAACGCTTGGGCATGACTACAATTGTTCCAAATATAATACGTACGTTCTTTTCCGTCTTTGATTCCCCGAATACGGCAACCGATGGAAGTTTCTCCGACGTAGTTTTCTCCCAGTTCTCCCGGATCGGGTAAGACGGCTTTCAAAAACTGCAAGGGTATAATTGCTCTACCTTCGTACATCACCGGCTCAATGCCTGCCATCCCAATATTTTGAATCACCCGCAAATGCGTCAAGTACTCTTGACCAAAAGTCATCCAAAAGCGCGCACGCTTCAGCGTTGGAAAATTCTTACAAAGCGATTCTAATTCTTCGTGGTATAATAGATAAGAGTCTCGCGCGCCTACATTCGGATAATTCAGCACTTTTTTAATTTCAAAGGGTTCCGTCTCAATCCATGCTCCATTTTCGTAATAGCGTCCTTTTTGAGTAATTTCTCTAATGTTAATCTCAGGATTAAAATTTGTCGCAAAAGCCTTCCCGTGGTCGCCACCATTACAATCTACAATATCCAAATAATGTATTTCATCAAAATGGTGCTTAGCAGCGTACGCCGTAAAAATACTCGTTACGCCCGGATCAAATCCACAACCCAGCACAGCCATAATTCCTTTTTCTTTAAAACGATCTTGGTACGCCCATTGCCAGCTGTATTCAAACTTAGCTTCTTCTTTGGGTTCGTAATTTGCCGTGTCCAAATAATGCACGCCCGTTGCTAAACAAGCATCCATGATGGTCAAATCTTGATACGGTAAGGCTACGTGTAGCACCAACGCTGGCTTGAAAGACTCAATCAAAGCAATCAAAGCCGGCACATCTTCCGCATCAATAGCTGCGGTTTTTATCGCGGTGTACCCAAGATCGGTCGCAATATCTTTGGCAATTTCATCGCATTTCGATTGGGTTCTACTCGCTAAGAGCAGCTCCGAAAATATTTCTGGATGGGCAGCACATTTATAGCAGACTACTCTACTGACACCGCCTGCCCCGATAATTAAGACTTTTGACATTTTTTAATCGCGTTTTTTAGTGTATTTGATAAATAAGCTTGTTCTGTAAAATAATCGCTAAAAGTAATTAAATTTGTTCAAGAAATCGACAAGCTTGAACAGTTGTTTTTTTAGAACTTAGTGGAAATTATTTAAAGAAGTTATTTTAAAATAAAACAAGAAAAGCGCATGACCAAGAAAGAAAAAATAACGCAATTTAATCCAAGTGATGTTGCCATACAAAACGGACACTTTATTGGTTTACCTTTTCAGGAAAAAGAGGCTTCCATCGTCCTTTTTCCGGTGCCTTGGGACCTCACCGTTTCTAGTACTGCTGGAACGGCTACGGGTGCTCAGAATATTTTGGAATGTTCCAATCAATTGGACCTTTGTGATCCTTACGTTACCGATGCTTGGAAATTGGGTATCTTCATGCGCCCCATTAATAAGAAATGGCTCAAGCGCAATCAGTTTCTGCGCAGCAAAGCAAGTCAGTACATCGACTTTTTGGAACAGGGTTTCTTGTTGGATAGCGATGATTACATGAAAAAGGCACTTGCCGAGATGAACGAAGCCTGCCAGGAATTAAAAGATTGGGTTTACCAAAATTGTATGGCTTTACTCGATGACAATAAACTCGTTGGCTTAATCGGAGGAGATCATAGTTGTCCCCTCGCCTACCTAGAAGCACTCGGAGAACGACACGATAATTTTGGTGTTTTACAAATTGATGCACATCTCGATCTTCGCAAGGCCTACGAGGGATTTACTTATTCGCATGCCTCTATCTTTTACAATGCCTTAGCGATTGACTCCATGAAAAAGTTGGTGCAGCTTGGAATTCGAGATTATTGCGAAGAAGAATTACAGGTCGTAGCTGCACAAAAAGAACGCATCAAGGTTTTTTATGATCATGATCTAAAAGCCGCTCAATTTACTGGCAAAACATTCCACGATATTTGTCTTGAAATTATTGATCAACTTCCGCAGAAAGTTTACATCAGTTTTGACGTAGATGGCCTTGATCCTAAATTATGCCCCAACACCGGAACGCCAGTCCCCGGAGGCTTAGATTTTGACCAAGCGATTTACCTCGTTCATCAAATAGTAGCCAAGGGGAAACAAATTATTGGCTTTGACTTATGTGAAACGGCGGGCTGGGGAAATGCTTGGGATGGAAACGTTGCCGCAAGATTAGCCTATAAATTATCAAACCTCATGGGCGCTTCTAATCAGCTATCGACAACGTAAATTTTTTCTTTCTTTAGCCGGCTAAATTACGCTAAAA
>CALFBG010000036.1 GCA_937951685.1 uncultured Saprospiraceae bacterium
GAAAGTATGAATTTATCCACTTCTACGGCGATTGTGCTTTATGAGATAACGAAGCAACGGAGAGCCTTGGCGGGATTAAATGCTGACGAAGAGGGAGCGGAGCGGGAAGCTATATAAGCGCAGTACTATAGCTTAAAATAAAGTATTGGTTAAGTATGGTGAATTAGATTGGTATTTCGAATATTGCTTTTGGTGTTAAGTAGGTTTACCTAATCAATTCACTAATTTGTGACGAGTAAATTTTATTTCACTCTTCGTTAAAAAGCCTCGCCAATGCTACGGCATTGTTTGTGCCTACCATACTGATTAAAATCTAACACAATTTAATGGCAAAGTAATTTTGTCTTAGCACTTATCATTGAGGAAAGTCAAAATTTGACCAAGGATATTATTTTTCCTAATGATTTGACTATATTTGACTCGACAAAATTAGTCAATGTTGGAATTTGGAGCATTCATCAAAAAGGCAGTATGAAAGAGCTCCATTTTGAAAAGAGAATTAGTGGTAACCTTGACTAGTGAGGGAGATTAAAATCATCATCATGGTATTAGAGAAAATTTTATTAAGAATAGATGAGTTGAAGGAGGAACTTGATGGATTACGACCCTTAAGAGAAGATAGACTCAATAGACTTACTCAAAAGCTTAAATTAGATTGGAATTATCATTCAAATAGCATTGAAGGGAACACGCTATCTATGTCGGAGACAAAGTCATTTATTCTCTGGGGGGTAACGGCAAAAGGTAAACCATTCAGGGATTACTTGGAAATGAAAGGTCACAATGATGCGCTTAATAAACTTTATGAAGTCATCGATAAAGACTTGAAAATTACTGAAAACTTAATAAAAGAATTTCATGAGCTAGTTTTAGTCGAACCTTATGCTGATCGTGTAGCAGAAGTCAATCCAGGGAAATGGAAGACTATACCTAATTTTTTATACTCACCAACGGGAGAAAGAATTGATTTTGTTCCGCCTGAGGATGTCTCCAGAATGATGAATGAATTAGTTAATTGGTTAAATAATTATCTTGATCCTCCCAAAAGGAAAAAGAAAAAATATGACTTACACCCATTATTGATTGCTGCTGGCTTCCATACTCAATTTATAAAGATTCATCCCTTTGGAGATGGCAATGGAAGGATGTCGAGAATTTTAACAAATTTAATCCTAATGCTTTGTGGATATGTACCCGCGGTTGTAAAATTAGATGATAGGGTAGCGTATTATACTGCGATTAACTCAAGTAGCTTGAATAATCCTGAAAATTTAGCAATTTTCTTAGGAAAAGCAGTGATCGAATCGCTAGAAATTGCTATAAAAGCTGCCAAGGGTGAACCGATCGAAGCGGAAGAGGATATCGATAAAGAACTAAAATTACTAGAACAAAAATTACTAAACAAGAAAATAACTACACCAATAAAATCAACCGAGCACATGCTCGAAACGGTAAAGAAAAGTGCTTTCCCTTTGTTTGATGAACTACTGCTAAGCCTTTCTAAATTTGATCATTTATTTGAATCGGTATCCAAAATAATATATTTAGATGGTCAAAGTGGAAGGTATAAACCATCAGAAGCGAGAAAAAATGAAGTTGTAAATTCAATAAGCAAGCGTGAAGCGAACAATATGTTTTTAAGGTATTCTTTCAGGAACCTAAAGAATGTTTCTTCACAAGTAGGAATCGTGATTAACTTGAAAATAGATTTTCAAAGAGGAGGATATACAATTTCGGATAATATTACCAATCGAGAATCCTCCTATGACTACGGTCAATTTATTTCTGAAACAGAGCAAAAAGACTGGGTCAAAAATATTCAGAAACTAACGCTAGAGGAAGTAAAAACTTATATCAAAGATTGATGCAATGGAACCGCTTACTCCGCCAGTAGAGTAACGGACGGAGTAAGGCAGCCCAACTTTTTTGTTTGCTAAAACAAAAACATAACCGTCAATAGCATTTACAACTTCACCATCTTCTTACTAACCAACCGATCACCCACCAAAAACTGCACAAAATACAAACTACTACTCAACGCAGAAAGGTCAATTTTGCCCTTGGCATAAACGACTTCTTGCACAACGCGACCGAAACGATCGACAATTTTTAGCGTGGTAGCATCAAGTCCTTGTTCTCCCGCACAAGGCTAGGAGATGGTTAAAGACAGGATACTTCTCTACCAGAAAATTCATCTTAAAATAGCATCTTGCCATACAGAACCATTTGACCTAAAGCCCACGATCAACTCAATTGCATTTACAACTTTCACACGCCGCTTTCGTTTCAAAGCCCTTGGCATTACAGCCACTATAGGCAATTTGTTCACAAGTATTCGTGTCACTATCATAAAACCAAGTATTGAAATGGGCAAGGCATTCTTCGTCCATAGGAGGCGTTTCCTGGCAGGTAGGATTGTCGATAGATTCACATACTTCTTTGTCTTTGCAAGCAGTGAAGATAGATAGGACGGATAAGCAAACTGAAAATAAAAGTAACTTTTTCATCGCATTAGATTTTTAAGTATGAAGGTGGAATCGTTTTGAAAGAACCGTTTTTTGTTAATACCCTAATAAGTATCACTCAATACTTTAGACAGGCATATCTTAAAAAAGGGTTGGGGCAACTGCAAAATTGATGCGTTTTTTGCGGTTACTTTTATCTAATATTCTTTTAAATTAAGTCTATTACTTATCTTTGAAGAGAAACAAAAAATCAAAGTAATGAAACCAATACAACTCTTCCTATTCTTTTATCTATTGAGTTCGAACGTATTAACGGCACAAAACTGTTTGCCCAGTGGAATTACCTTTAATACCCAAGCAGAGATTGATAACTTTTCTACTGATTATCCGGGCTGTTCCGAAATTGAAGGTTTATTGACCATCTTGAATAATGATGCCATCACGAACCTACAAGGATTGAGTGCGTTGACTGCGGTTGGGGGAATTAATATCAACAATTGTAGTGCCTTAACGAGCTTGGAAGGCTTAGAAAATTTAGGCACCGTGAATGGGATGATGCGGGTTAGTTTTCTTCCCTTAATGACGAACTTAACGCCCTTGCAAAACTTGACTTCCATAGCGGGAGATTTTCAGCTAGATAATAATTTTGGCTTGCTTACGCTAAATGGATTATCCAACATAACTTCCTATGGCGGTGATGTAACGATTACTGGAAATACCTTATTGACCAATTTGAATGGTGCATTTACTAGTGTTACTAGTTTGCCAGCAGATCTTTTTATTGTTGGAAATAATGGATTGGTAGACTTAACGGGCTTGGAAACTCTAGTCAGCATCGGTGCTGATTTTGAAGTTAAGCTCAATGAAAACTTGTTGAGCTTAGCAGGTTTGAACAACCTAATGACCGTCGGTGATGATATACGATTAAGAAGTAATCCCGTATTAGATGATTTAACGGCTTTTACCAATCTAACTACCGTTGGCGGTCAAGTAAACATTAGAGACAACAATGGATTGACCAACCTAATCGGCTTTGATAATCTAACCAGTTTTGATGGGTTTTATATCGCCGAAAATGAAATCCTCCCCAATGTCAACGGTTTACAAAGTTTGCCGAGTGAAATTGGCTACATGGATGTATTGGACAATCCCAACTTAACGAGCGTAATGGGTTTGGAGACGATTGAAATTGCCCGTAGCATGGCCATTCGCGGAAACCCTAAATTAAATAGCTTGGCAGCCTTAGCGCACTTAAGCTTTGTGGAACTCAATTTGTTGATTCGAGGGACGGATAGTTTATATACACTAGCTGGCTTGGAAAATGTGACTCACACCGGCAAGTTAGAAATTGATGGGAATACTAGTTTGGTCAACCTTGAAGGCTTAGAAGGTCTTGACTCGATCAATGGCGATGTGAAAATTAGTTTCAATACTAATTTGGACAACTTTACCGGACTCGACAATCTCAATTTTATCACAGGCGAGTTGCGGGTTTTTGGAAATTATAATCTAAATAGTTTTACGGGCCTAGGCAACTTAACCCAAATCGGAACAAATTTGCGCATTGAGGAAAATGAAAAATTGCCCAATATCAATGGATTAGATAATCTTATTTCAATTGGAGCGCTGCTCGTCATTAGTTACAATGATAGTTTATTCAACTTGACCGGATTAACTGACTTACAAACCATCGGAGACGATTTGATTCTCTCTTTCAATCCGAACATAGAAAACTTAGACGGTTTGAATAACCTAAGCAGTATTGGAGGACTCTTAAATATATTTCGCAACGAAAGTTTGCAAAATATCCTCGGCTTATCTGGACTAACCGCAATTAATGATTTCTTGAGTATCGTAGAGAGTGATCATTTAGTTTCCCTCGACGGACTGGAAAACTTAGGCACCGTTAGTTCAATCACGATTAATGGAAATCCTGCATTATACGACATCAGTGGTTTAGCAAACATTGACCCATTAGGACTTTCTTTATTTAGTTGTAAAAACAATACGGCGCTTTCTATTTGCGCATCGAACCTTGTTTGCGATTTTATTAACAATGGCGGCGATACCGAAATAGAGAACAATGCCCCCGGTTGTAATAGCGAACAAGAAGTGCTCTTTTATTGCGGCGAGTTGGGACAAATTAGTTATCCCATGTTTTTTGATATCAATGAAAACGGCGTACTGGATGCCAATGAAGCCTACTTCCCATCGGCAAGTGTGACGATCGAACCTTTAGGCGAAACGGCTTTCGCAAATGTAAGTAATGGCGGACAAGCATTCGTTGACTATGGCAATTATACCCTTAATTACAACATGGCCAACACACCGCTTTGGGAAGCAACGACAGCTGCCTCCGCAATGGTTGAGTTGACCGCAGATCAACCTACCGACACCGTTTACTTTGGTTTACGACCATTAGCAGCGATCTCAGATTTAGAAACTACCTTAGCAAGCGGAATTATTCGTTGTTTGGAATACACCAACTTTAGCGCTTCCGTAGAAAACTTAGGTACAAAACTGGCACAAGGAACCCTTTGGTTACAAGCTGATTCTACGATCCTCGACACGATGTATTTGGACACGCCCGATACCATCATGCTTCCCAATACTTTTGGCTGGCATTTTACTGATCTCTTTCCTGGTCATACCTTATCTAAAAATATCAAGTTGAAAATCCCAGGACCACCAGATTTCATGGTTGGCGATTCCATCAAGCTCAACACTTGGGTGGAGTATACCGACGAGCTTGGTGAATCCGTCTCGGATACCTTCAACCTAGAAAAATTAGTTTTATGCTCTTATGACCCGAACGACAAAAAAGTGAGTCCCGTTTATCCCGACAACTACGCTTTGACGGGCGAAGATTTATTGTATACCATTCGCTTTCAAAATACGGGAAATGCCCCCGCCTTTCGTGTAACGATTCGCGACACCTTAGATACGAACTTAGATCCTTCCACCTTCAAAGTTGTTGCGACGAGCCACGAGGATAAGCTACATACTTCTCTACAAGCAGATCAATTTCTGGCCTTCGACTTCCTCGAAATCAACCTCGTAGACAGCACGACTAATTTTGAAGAAAGCCAAGGCTATATCACCTACCGAATCCGAGCCAAGCAAGACCTTCCAGCATACACGGTCATCAACAACACCGCCGGAATCTACTTTGACTTCAATCCGCCTATTATCACTAATACCACCGAAAATGTTATGCTATCGACTTTCGATTTTGACAACGATGGATCTACACTTTTTGAAGACTGTGACGATGACAATCCGCTGGTTTATCCAACGGCAACTGAAATTCCCAACAACGGCATCGACGAAAATTGTGATGGTGAAGATTTGCTGGTTTCTGTCAGTGATCAAGATCATAATTTGCAAGTTTCTATTTTTCCCAATCCTAGTACTGGAATGGTGTGGGTAAACTTTCCGAAGTTGGTGAGAGGAACTTTATCTTTGAAGAATTATACGGGCAAAGTGATCTTTACGCAAGTGCTTGAGCAGGAGCAGGAGTTGGATTTGAAGGAATTGCCTAATGGACTTTACCTGTTAGAAATTAAAACGGGAGATGGTGTTTGGGTAGAGCGAGTGGTGAAGAGTAGATAAAGCGAGAAGTTTTATTGCAGCGCGTAAACTTGAAAGAGGATTCAAGAAATTACTAAATTAAATTAAACTTAGTATGCTCAATTTCGAATTAATCCCCAAAATCGGCACCGATACAATAAGATTGGGGATGGAACTAAAGGCGGTTGAAGCTATTTTAAAAAAGCAGTTGGGATTGGAGGATTTGGAGTATGATAAAAAGCGAAATTTGCTTTGTGCATTTGAAAATTCTATTCAAATTACTTTCAATGCAGCAGGCGAAGCAGAATTTATTGAATTTTATGCTGATGAAGGACTAAGTATTCGCTATCAGCAGATTGATTTATTTGATACTCCCGCCGATCAGGTCTTCCAGTTATTACTCCAAAATGATGAATTGGCTGGAGATGAGTTTGAGCCTGTTTTTTTACATAAAATCATTGCGCTATCTGACTCCGATGAAGCCTATGATTATAAGCAAAATCACCAAAGAAAAATTTGGTTTACGATTGGTATTGGCAATGAAGATTATTTAGCATCGATAAAAGAATTCCTGTAAAGAAAATATTAAGTAGGGCAGTAAACTAAAACCAAGGATCAAAATCAATCGGCTGCTCGCACTGCCTTAACTCGACCCACTTCTCCCGTTTCCAAGCGTACCTTAATGCCATGCGGATGATTGGACGATTTGGTAAGTACACGTGCGACGTAGCCTGTAGTCAACACTCCGGAGCGTTGATCTGCTTTCGTCACAATGTCAACCAGATCTCCTATTTTTATATTGCTGCGTTTTGTACCATCCATTTTTTTGAATTTGAATTTGCGGCAAAAATACGGAAAGAAACTCGATCCTCCTTGTCGGAGCAGTTTAAATTCAAAAGAGCGCGCACTTCCTTTACATTTATTTGAATAGCTGCTTATCTTAGTGGCTAATTCAATCACTCAACTACCAATCTAATGAAAAAATACCTGCTTTTCGCCAGCTTCGTCTTGTTTACTAGCTTTCTTTTTGCCCAAACGCCTTTCCCCGAGCGCCTATCGGAAAGAGAACGAGCGGCAGTAGTGGATGAAATACTAGCAGATCGCTTAGACAATTTATTGCCTCAGTTGATGCGGCGCGAAGGCTTGGATATGTGGATTTTGATCTCCAGAGAATACAACGAAGATCCTGTGATGAAAACGATTTTGCCCAGCACTTGGTTGTCTGCCCGTCGGCGCACGATCATGGTGTTTTTCGACCGTGGCGGAAAAGAAGGCATCGACAAAATAGCGATTGCTCGTTACAGCGTTGGCAAGCTCTTGAAAGGGGAGTGGGACGTAGATGTTTATCCCGACCAATGGGAAGCATTGATGAGTATTATTGCAGCCCGCGATCCTAAAAAAATTGGCTTAAACTATTCCACGGACTTTGCTTTGGCAGACGGTTTGGTACACAGCGAATACGAGCTCTTCATGGAAAAACTCCCCCCGCAACTGCATAACCGAGTGACCTCCGCTCAACGCTTGGCGATTGCTTGGTTGGAAACGCGTTCGCAAAAAGAATTGGAAATCTATCCGATGATTTGCCACATGGGACATCGTATTTTGCAAGAAGGCTTGTCGGAAAATACCATTCATCCCGGGATTACCACGACGGATGATGTGGTTTGGGCCTTACGGCAAAAAGTACGGGATTACGGCTTCGATACTTGGTTTCATCCTTCGGTTTCGATTCAGCGCAACGAAAAAGGGAATCAGGAATTTTTGCGATCTTTCTCTCGTCGTCCCGAGCAACAAATTATCTTGCCGGGCGATTTATTGCACGTTGATTTTGGGATTAGCTACTTGCGTTTAAATACCGATCAGCAGCAGCATTTTTATGTATTGAAACCGGGAGAAACGGAAGTTCCAAAAGGCATTCAAGCTGCGTTTAAAAAAGGTAATCGCCTACAAGACATTTTAGTCAACCAATTTAAAAAAGGCAAAACGGGCAATCAGATTTTAGCAGATGCTTTGGCACAAGCCAAGTCCGAAGGCATCGAAGCTTCCATTTACACGCATCCCATCGGATTGCACGGACACGCTGCGGGACCAACCATCGGAATGTGGGATCAACAAGGTGGCGTCAAAGGCAAAGGAGATTATCCCTTGTTTCCCAATACCGCTTATTCGATTGAACTCTTTGCAGCAGCTGAAATTCCGGAGTGGGGTAAGCCGGTTCGAATTATGTTGGAAGAAGATGGCGTGTTTACGAAGGATGGCTTTTACTTTTTGGATGGTCGAATGACGGAGATTTTGACGATTCCGAGGAGGAAGTAAGTGGAGTGATATTGGCAGTGGTGTTTTTGCAAGACTTGTTTGTTTCGTATGGCACCTACGACGCTTTTGTGGTTTTGGAGTTATGACGGTTTCGGTTTATCAAGACTTTAGTTGTTTTGTGCCCTTTAGAATAATTCGTTATCTTTCGATAGGAATGCAGCGCTAGTGATTAATAAGGCGTAAACTCAAGCCATTCTGAAAGTTTGCGTTACCAGTATCCGTTAGCAAAATGATGAAGATCATCATTCAACTTAAAAAATAGAAAATCGCTTGGAAGATAATTCAACTCTTATTATAACCATACTCATCCTTTACGCTATTGGAAGCGTTATCTATCGGTACTATTTACCGAGAATTAAAGGGGCAATAGGAGAGTATAATATTGCCAGGCGATTAAAAAAACTGAACAAAAAAAAATATAAAGTCTTTAATGATATTTATTTAAAAATAGATGGAGAAAGTACTCAAATTGACCATTTGGTCGTATCGGTGTACGGCATTTTTGTGATTGAAACTAAGAACTACGATGGTTGGATTCATGGCAGTGAACAATCAGCATACTGGACACAATCATTTTATAAAAACAAAACAAAATTTAGAAATCCGATCAAGCAAAATTGGGCACATATTTATTTTTTGAAAAATATTTTGGCAAATTTTGGCTACCTTAAATATCACTCCATTATTGTTTTTGTCGGTAAGGCCAAATTGAAGAATGTATATTCGAATATACCGGTTATCTATGGTAATGAAATCTTAAAAACCATAAAGAAAAATAAGACAGTTGTTTTAACGCTGCCTGAAGTAGAGGAAATTACAACGCAACTTTGTGCATTTATCATTCGTGATAAGCAGGAGAAAAAAGAGCATAAGAACTATGTTAAAAGAAATATTCAGGAAAGAAAAAGGAATATTAGAAAATCAATTTGTCCAAATTGTAAGGGAACATTAGTGCTTCGGAAAGGGAAGTATGGGAAGTTTTATGGTTGTGAAAATTTTCCAAAATGTAAATTCTCAAAAAAAATAAACTAAAAAATGGCTGCTTAAAAAGGTTTTAAATGGTTTAATACTTTGTAATAAATAATACTTCATTTTGACGATTCCTGCGTAAAAAAGAACGATAGCCCTGCTAGGCGCAATTTTTTTGGCTTGTTCTCGCCTAACAATAAATCTTTCAAAATAGAACCTTACTTGGTACACAATATATTTAATTCTAAACCATTACTTTGTACTTATTGTTTGGTCAGGTACTACCACATTAGTATCTTAGAAGGGAGCATTTTACCTTATATCTCAGCATGAGAAGAAGGATCAAGTAATTAGCAATTTATGGAAAGAAAAGACTATTACGACAAGCATTACAAAAAGGAAGGAATCCTTAATTTATTAACCAAAAGGAAAATTGTTCATTCTCCTGGAGCATCAAAAGAAGCGCTGATCAATTTGTTGGTGCAACACGAAAAATCGTCGGGCGGTGCTAAAAAAATAGATTGGTTTTATTTCTTGAAAAGGATTTTTGCCTTTGGCGTAATTGCTTCGGCATTGGGTTTTATTGTTGACCTAGAAGATGCCCTGATCATCGTTCGGAATAGTCCTTATAATATTCTGGGTAAAACGATCGAGCAAGATGCGCAAAATCCAAATGCGATTAAGCTATTGTTGTTAACGACTACGGTAAAGGATCAGAATACGAGCATCGAAAAACTTCGGCAAGGATTAGTGCAAATTGATAGTGTCTTTAAATGTGGATTTTCCATCACGAAATTGAAT
>CALFBG010000037.1 GCA_937951685.1 uncultured Saprospiraceae bacterium
TACTTGTTGACCCACTAGGACTCGAACCTAGAATGACGATACCAAAAACCGTAGTGTTGCCAATTACACCATGGGTCAATCCCACACTTTTTTGGAAGCGTGACTGCAAATTTATAACATTTTTTACATTTTGTAAAGTTCCACGGTGGATTATTTTTTTATTTTTTTATTTTTTTTTGAGAAGGGCCCTTCGATAGAGAGAAAAACCATCTGACAATGTGCTCAACTTGCCATTCCAACCTGTTCCACCACACTAATATATAGATCGTCATCATTGAGAATATCGTACAAATAATCGTGATAAGCAGGAAAATCCGGTAAATTATTGTGTCCAGCATCGTCTATGGCAAATAAATGCGTTTGGCGAGGAACCAATCGCAAGAGCATTTCACTGTGCCGAAAAGGAATCAAATGGTCTTTGCGACCGTGAATGATAAAAATGGGACAATTTACCTTTTTGATGAATTGATCGGTGCGAATATGGTAGCGGAGCAGCCAATGCACTGGTAAAATGAAGGCAAAACGCTTAATTTGACTGAGAAAACTATAATAAGGCGAATCTAAAATTAACATCCGAGGCTTATTCCAAGAAGCAATCCTCGTGGCAATCCCGCTGCCGAGCGAACGACCATAAATAATAATGTCCTCTTCTGCGTACTGCGTCTTTAGCCATTTATAAACGTGCTGCGTGTCATTGTATAGAATGGCTTCCGTCAGCCGACCTTTACTTTTGCCAAACCCACGATAATCAATCATGAAAAAATCGTAGCCCTTGCCAATAAAGTCACTCGCAAATTTTGCCCAACCTTTGATGCTGCGAGAGTTTCCTTTGAAATAATATACGACACCCTTGGCATTCGGAATCTTGAAATGTAAGCCATTGATTTGACCACCGTCTTCCATCTCAAAATTAACTTCGTCAAAGGGAAAAGGGTAGCGATAACGAAAATAATCGGGAAGCTTTTCTGGTCGGAAAAAGAAGTAGTCTTGCAAAAAGTAAAATGCCAATGCTAATACCACGTAGGCAATTCCTAAATATAACAGTATACTCCATCCAATCGACATCAGCGTAGGTGTTTATATTCTAAAATAGGCTTTTTTAGGGAGAATAGGAATTATTACGAAGATAAAACCTAGGCGGTTCGCCCTAGCTTTCGCTAGAAGTAGATTCGATTAGTTGATAAATCGCCGCAAAATTTCGACCCGCGCCGTTGTAGTCTAAGCCGTAGCCAACCACAAATTTGTTGGGAATATTAAAGCCCACGTAGGCAATCGGAAAATGATATTGGATCGCATCGGGCTTCACTAGTAGGGAAGCTAAGGAAATAGACGCGGGATTAAATTTCCCAAGGTGTTGCAAAAATTGAAATAGCGTTTTTCCCGTATCAACGATATCTTCAATTACAATAATTTCTCTGCCTTCAATCGAAGTATCTAAGCCTAAAATTGTTTCCACTTTCCCCGAGGAAGCTAAGCCATCATAGGAGGAAAGTTTTACAAAAGAAACTTCACAAGCCATATCTCCACAGGCACGCATCAAATCTGCCGCAAAGACAAACGCACCGTTTAATACGGCGATGAACAATGGATTTTTATTTTCGTATTGTGCCGCAATTTCTTTTCCCAAAACTGCAATGCGCTCCGCAATTTTTTCTTCACTCAAGTATTTTTGAAAAGAAAGGTCGTGCGCTTTTACAATCTTATTTTTTACATCCATCTTCAATTATTTTTCTTAGGTTTTCTTTCCAACGGTTAATCCAAACCATATTGATCAATCAAGTAAACCAAGCTGGTCATCGCTGCGGTTCCTAATTCTAGTTCTCTTTTATTCACTGCATCAATGTTATCAATCTGGGTATGGTGATAGTCAAAGTAGCGCTGAGAATCGGGTCGTAAACCAATTAGCATTCCTTTTTGACTTTTCAATGGGGAAATATCAGCCCCCGAACCGCCCGTAGAAAAACCAATTCCATAAGGTTCTAAAAGGGGCAACCAGTTGATCATTTTTTTAAATTTCTCTTTGAAAATACTTTTTTCGGCTTCGCAACTGAATCCCCGAGGGCTAAAGCCACCCGAATCTGATTCTAGTGCCGCTAAGTGATATTCTTTTTTCTGATTCGAAGCCGCTGCGTAAGCCTTTCCGCCACCTAAGCCGTTCTCTTCGTTCATAAATAAGACACATCTAATGGTACGCTTCGGTCGGTATTTCATATTTCTAATCAATTGTAATACACCCATTGCGTGTACACAGCCCGCACCGTCATCATGCGCTCCGCTGCCTACATCCCAAGAATCTAAATGACCGCCCACTAATATAATTTCTTCCGGTTTTTCCGATCCTTTGATCTCTCCGATGACGTTGTAGGATAATTTGTCTGGATACGTTTCGCAAGTTGCTCGCATAAAAACGCGAACGGGTTCTTGGGTCAGCATTTGACTCAATAGTTCTGCACTCTTTGTACTAATGGCTAACGCCGGGATTTTGGTAACACCTTCTTCGTAGACCGTAACTCCCGTATGCGGAATATCATCAATCCGAGTGGTAATGGAGCGTACTAATACGCCTACCGCTCCGTAAGCTACAGCTTTCGACGCGCCCCATACTCGTTGGTCTACGGCACCACCGTAAGCATTAAAGGTTCTAATTTGTCGCGGATCCATCGGTCGATTAAAAAAAACGATTTTTCCTGCTAATTTCGCTTTACCCAAAGTTTCCAGAGCGTCGATGCTCTTTACTTCGATAACTTCCGCAGCAATTCCATGTGGTCCCGTTCCTACTGAATTTCCTAGTGCCAGACCGGTTAATTCGACGGTGCCTCTTGATTTAGAGTTCACGATTCGGACCTGTTCTTGCTCTCCTCTTACCCAGTGTGGCACCATGCAAGGTTGCAACCAAACCGAGTCTAAGCCCAAGGTATCTAGCATTTGCTGCGTATAATTAACTGCTGCCGCCGCTTGAGGCGAGCCACTTAAGCGACCACCAATTTGAGTAGACAAATAATGTAACCAATGGTAAGACTGACTTTCCGTGAGCGCTTGGTCATATATTTTTCGAATGTAAAAAGCATCTTTGTCGCTTTTATCCTTATTTGTTTGTGCAGAACAAAGTTGACTGATCAACAATACGAAAAACAGCAGCAATAATCTTTGCATAGCTAAAGTTTTACGGCGAAACGCCATGAAGTAATGTAGCATTTATAATAGCGTCAATAATTACTTAAAATCATTGCGTCCATTCGCCAAATCTACATAATTTATAAAGATTTTTTTGGGAAATTAGTACTTAGATCGTTTATGGGAGTTGAATTTGCTCGTAAAGTAAAATGAATATTGGAGGTAGAGCGCCCCTGATTGGAAGTTTTCAACAACTTTCTTTAAGAAAAAAAGGCATTTTATCTTTTTTAATGCTTAAAAAGTGGAAGTTTTATCAAAAAAAATCTATTTTTACGTAATTATTGTAAAAAGTACAATAAGTACCTTAATGTTAAGGTTTATTAGTAAAAACAACCCTTTAGGGGATTTAAGATAATTTGGTTTTATTTGGTTAGGTCCGGGGCAATGCTTTTTTAGCATTGCCCCACTTTTTTGCTCGCACGCCTCGCTTTAGGTATTTTTCCTCCTAACCGTAGACAAACTCTAGGTAAAAAAAATAATAGTTTCCTACAAAATATAGCTAACTTGTGGCGTATTTTTAATTTTATTGAATTAAAAAGAGACTATTCTCAATTTCTTTCGTCTCAATGATTGAGCACCATAAGTAGTTATGATTGAAAAATTTTTGTGGCAGTATTATTTAGGTTTAGAGCAAATCGCAGCTCTAAAAAATAATTTAGCTTATACACTGCGTGAAATCCTCAACAATGGATAGTAGCCCCTTAGAAACGAAGTCTTTCAAAACAATGTCTGATACAGAAGTTATTCAGCTCCACCTGAGCAGTCATAACACTGTATACTTTAGCCTACTTTATAAGCGATATGCTAATAAAATTTATGGTAAGTGCATTTCATTACTAAAAGATGAAGCACTAGCGCAAGATGCCACCCAAGAAATTTTCACCAAAATCTACTTGAACCTCTCTAAATTCAGCGAACGATCTAAGTTTTCTACTTGGGTTTATTCTATTACGTACAACTTCTGTATTGACTTCTTACGAAGAAAGAAAAAAGAAAAAAAGCTTTTTAGTGGTGAGGTAGATGAGAATAAAGCGGAAGATATCGTCGAAGAAGTGCCCGATACAGAGTTATTGGAAATGGAAGTCAGTCGATTAAAAGTGATTCTTGAAAAAATTCCAGTAGGAGACAAAGCCGTTCTATTGATGAAATATCAAGATGACATGTCCATTAAAGAAATTGCTGAAACATTAGATAAGTCAGAGAGTGCAATTAAAATGAAAATTAAACGCGCTAAAGCCAAAGCCAAACAGGTCTACTACCAAGCCTTTGGAAATATACAAGAAAATTAATTAAACTATGCCATCATCTAAACCGACGAATAGCTTTAAAGCACTCCAAGAAGTGGAGGAAACAACCTACCAACAACCTACCGAAAATATCAAAGCAACACTTGATGGTAACCTCGGTTTCATCAAAATGTTTGGTCAAATCATGGAGCTATACTTACCAAAAGTTTTCGAAATGATTGTCCACCTTACGGGCGGCACGACAGAAGAACCACCGCTTGATCAACAGTTGTCCTCTTTTTATGATACGGATGATGCTACCCCAGGTAATGCCAAAACAGATTTACCAAAAAATGATCAACTGCTTAGTGGTGACTAAGCACTCAAACGAACGTCTCAATTTAAATTATCGTCATAAAGTAACAATAAATGGATACTCCAGGGTTAGAATTTAATATGCTAAGAGATTTACTAAAAGGATTCATGGATAGCATTCCCAATGTTCTTGGTGCGTTGTTTATCCTGATCATAGGATGGATGATTGCTAAGTTTATAGCCAAGTTGCTCCTCCGGGTCTTAAGGTCTATTGGTATTGATAAAGTAGCTGATAAGCTTAACGAGATCGAAATTATCCACAAGGCGAATGTTAATTTCGTTCCAAGTATAGTACTCTCCAAAATCGTTTACTACCTTTTGTTGCTGATTTTTGCAACGGGCGCAACGGATGTTTTAGGGATGGAAGCGGTTTCTAACTTGATGAAGAATATCGTGGAGTTCGCTCCCTTACTGATTTCTGCCGTCTTCGTTTTTATCATCGGAGCACTGATCGCCGAGTTCATCAAAAATATCGTTCTTACTACTTGCAAATCCCTTGGTATTCCTGCGGCCGGCTTGATTGCTAATTTTGTTTTCTATTTTATTTTCATTTCTGCCATCATGATTTCGTTAGATCAAGCCCAAATCCAAACGGAGTTTTTAAGACATAATTTAACCGTCATTATTGCCGGTGGTGTATTTGCTTTCGCGATTGGCTATGGACTTGCCTCTCGTGATTTGATGGCTAACTTTTTGGCTTCTTTCTACAGTAAAGGAAAAGTTAATCTCGGTGATAAAGTAACCATCAACAATACTACCGGAACCGTTATCGCAATGGATAATTCTTCCATCGTACTAAAAACAGAAGACCGAAAAATTATTATTCCGCTCAGTAAACTTTCTTCCGAAAAGGTGGAAATACACGAATCTAACTAAATTCATTAAACTAAAACCGTTTTTTCGTGTTCCCTAAAAAACATTCTTTTGGACACTATACATTGTGTGTAGCATTCAATCAAAAGTATACTAATCACAGCATTAGTATAGTGAAGTTGTTTTAAAATGCTACTAATGCATTGTAAGTACAGAAAAAACAAATACAATTTTAATAACTAACTCCCCCTTTTTTTTCTTGGGGAAGAAAATCAACTAAAGAAGTAAACTAAAACTTCTATTTTTTAAAATAAAAACTTAAGAAAAATGACTAAAAAACTATTATTATTCTGTTTCCTATCCAGTATTTTCTGCGTAGGCTTAACGGCGCAAACGGTAGAGGAACTAAAAGCAGAAAAAGCAGAAAAAGCAGCCGCTTTAAGTGCTTTACAAGGAGAAATCAATGCTATCCAAGCAAAAATAGATGCTTTCCCAGGATGGAAAGTTGGTGCGATCGGAACGATTGGCTTTACGGCTAACGGTTTTAACAAGTGGTTAGGACAAGCTAATCCGAACTCCTTTTCAAGCAACATTGGTTTTGCTGCTAATGGTTTCGCAAACTTAGATCGAGACAAGTACTTTTGGAGAAATCGAGCAAACCTTACTTTAGGTTGGACCAAATTGGATTTAAACACCGAAGTTACCGAGGAAGGAGAAGATAATGATTATCAAGAAACCGCAGATGCGATCAATATTTCTTCGCTTTACGGTTATAAATTGAATAGTAAGTGGGCTATTTCTGGCTTAGCAGAATACCGTTCTACTATTTTGAGTAACTTCAACAATCCTGGTTTCTTAGACATTGGAGTTGGAGCAACTTGGACGCCTTACTCAAACTTGGTAGTTGTATTTCACCCTTTAAACTATAACTTCGTAATTTCAGATAGCGATCTTAGCTACGAATCTTCTTTAGGTTGTAAAGTAGTAGCAGATTACAGCCAAGCTTTACCAATGGGGGTAGCATGGAGATCTAACTTCTCTGGTTTCTTAAGCTATAGCGATCCAGGGAATTTTTCCAACTGGACTTGGATTAACGGTTTTAGCTTTACCGCTTGGAAAGGAATCGGAGTTGGTTTCGAATTCGGTCTTCGCCACAACAAGCAAGAGTCTTACAATGCCTTGTTAACGGGAAGTGACATTAGCTCAGATGACTTCAAAATTGATCAATTAGATGAATTAGGAGATGCTTTAGGCTTGAAAAACTCAGACGTTAATCCAATTCAATCTTACTGGTTATTAGGACTTACCTATACCTTGTAAGCCGTAACTTAAAAACTAACTTTAAACATAATTGAAGGAGCTTGTCTGAAACTTAACCGTTTCGGCAAGCTCTTTTTTTATTTTGTAAACCTACAATACTAATGACTTCATAAGTCATAAACCACGAATTTATCTAAGAAGCTTTTTTGAAAACGCAGCAAGTTTTTTTCTGCGCACTTTTTGTAGTATCTTGGCTACCAAGTTAAGCATCCAATTATGTCAGAAAAAAAACTCTTTTTACTCGACGGCCATGCATTGGTTTATCGAGCCCATTTCTCTTTTATTACTCGTCCCTTGATCAACTCAAAAGGTATGAACGTTTCCGCCATCACTGGTTTCGTTCGAACACTTTGGGATATTCTGAGTAACCAAAATCCCACGCACATTGCGGTTTCTTTTGACTTGTCAGAACCTACCTTTCGGCACGTCATGTACGAACCGTATAAAGCCAATCGAGAAAAACAACCCGAAGACATTAGTTTGTCTTTTCCTTATATCTTCGATATCGTCAAGGGGTTCAATATTCCCATCGTAACTGCTGCTGGTTTTGAAGCAGACGACGTCATTGGAACGCTTTCGAAACAAGCTGAAAAAGAAGGGTTCAAGGTTTATATGATGACGCCGGATAAAGATTATGCACAGTTAGTCTCTGAGAATATTTTCATGTATAAACCTGGTCGAAAAGGAGGAGAGGTGGAAGTCATGGGTGTTCCCGAAGTGCTCGAAAAATGGGGCATCAATCGTGTCGAACAAGTCATTGATATGCTCGGTATGCAAGGAGATAGTGTAGACAACATTCCAGGAATCCCGGGGATCGGTCCAAAAACGGCGCAGAAATTAATCCAAAGTTATGATTCTCTCGAGAACCTAATTGCACATAGCCACGAATTAAAAGGTAAGCAAAAAGAACGCATTGAAGAATTTGCGGAGCAAGGCTTATTGTCCAAAAAACTGGCAACTATTGATTTGAATGTTCCCGTTACATTTGACGCTAAAAGTTACGAACGCGAAGCATTTAATCGCCCCGCTTTAGCCGAAATTTTTAAAGAATTAGAATTTAGACGTTTGGCACAAACCATTCTCGGAGAATCAACTCCAGAAGGTGGCCAACAGGATTTGTTTGGTAACGCCGTCGAAAGCAAATCGAACAACTCCAAGCCTAAAAAATGGAACAAAATTCAGGAGCATTCCGTTGCAGATAAAAATATTGATAATACCGAGCACGATTATCAATTGGTCGATACGCCCGCCGGTAGAGCAGATTTAATTAAAAAATTAGCTGCCCAAAAAAGCATTTGCTTTGATACGGAAACGACTGGATTAGATGCCAACCAAGCGACGTTGGTCGGCTTAGCTTTTTCTTACGAAAGTACAAAGGCATTTTACGTCCCTATTCCAGCCGATCAAACCGAAGCAAAAGCAATTGTCCAAGAATTTAAAGCTGTTTTAGAAAATCCTGACATCGAAAAAATTGGGCAGAACATTAAGTATGATATCTTGATGTTGAAATGGTACGAGGTAGAAGTTGCCGGTAGCTTTTTTGATACGATGATTGCACATTACCTTTGCGAACCGGACTTACGGCATAAATTAGATTATCTCGCCGAAACTTATCTCAAGTACAAAATGGTACCCATCGAATCCTTAATTGGTAAGAAAGGAAAAAACCAATTGAGTATGCGAGATATTGCCGTCGATAAGGTAGCAGAATACGCTGGAGAAGATGCAGATCTTACCTTTCAACTAAAAGCCATTCTTGCCCCAAAATTGGAAGAAGAGTCACTCTTTAAACTTTATACTGAAATCGAAGAACCGCTCATCCGAGTACTTGCCGATATGGAGCACGCAGGCATTAAATTGGATGCCAATTACCTTTACGAGTACGCTAAAGAAATTGACCTTCTCATCGCCGAAAAAGAAAAAGCGATCTACGAAGAAGCCGAAGTAAGGTTTAATATTGCGTCTCCCAAGCAGGTAGGAGAGGTTCTTTTTGATAAAATGAAAATTCCTTATCGCTGGCGAAAAACAAAAACAGGACAGTATTCTACCGACGAAACAAAATTGAGTGAATTGGCCTTAGAATATCCTTTTGTAGCTTCGATCTTACGATACCGTGGTCTTGCAAAACTAAAATCTACCTACGTTGATAGCTTACCACGGATGCTCAATCCTAAAACGGGTCGAATCCATAGTTCTTTTAATCAAGCATTAGCCGCTACCGGAAGATTAAGTTCCAACAATCCTAATCTACAAAATATCCCAATTCGAACGGCAGAAGGCCGAAGGGTAAGAAAAGCTTTTGTTCCCGAAAATGAAGACTATATTTTATTGGCCGCAGATTACTCGCAAATTGAGTTGAGACTGATTGCGGAGATTAGCGGTGACAAAGCAATGTTGCAAGCATTTAAAGAAGGTAAAGATATTCACCGCGCTACGGCGGCAAATGTCTACGATGTACCTTTCGAGGAAGTCACTCCGGATCAAAGAAGAAATGCGAAGACCGTTAATTTCAGTATTATCTACGGCGCAGGATCTACGAATCTTTCGCAGCAACTCAAAATTAAACGTGCAGAAGCCAAAAAACTAATTGAACAATATTTCAACAAGTACCAAGGCCTGAAATCCTACATGGAGGAAACGGTTGAGTTTGCCCGCGAAAATGGTTACGTCAAGACTTTATTGGGTCGCCGTCGATATTTAAGAGATATCAATTCTGGCAATTCGCTCATTCGGAGCAATGCAGAACGAATCGCCGTTAATACTCCTATTCAAGGAACGGCGGCCGATATGATTAAAATTGCAATGATCAATATTCATCAACTACTCAAGGAAGGAGGATACCGTTCAAAAATGATTTTACAGGTACATGATGAATTGGTTTTTGATGTACACCTCGACGAATTAGAAGTGCTAAAGCCACTCATCGAAGAAAAAATGAAAACCGCAATTCCTGATTTACAAGTTCCTATCTTAGTCGGTATGGATACGGGTAAAGACTGGCTGGAAGCACACTAGTCTGGTGCGCTTTATCAGCTGTTTTGTTTGATTTAGAGAAACTACTAACGAAATGAAATTTACGACTCCTATTCCTATTCAAGCGATTGCTAAAGCGATCAATGCCACCATTATTGGTCAGGCTGATTTATTAGCAACGGGCATCAACGAGATTCATAAAGTCGAAAAAGGAGACATTACATTTGTCGACGTCGAAAAATATTTTGATCAATCCATTCAATCCAACGCCAGCATTATTATTCTCAATAAAGAAGTTGCCTGTCCCCCAGGAAAAGCTTTGCTACTCTGCGATACACCTTTCGAAGCTTACGATAGTATCGTGAAAGAACATCGAGCTTTTAAGCCGCTTTCTAGTGCGATTAGCGACGCTGCGGTTATCCATCCTTCGGCGATCATTGAACCGAATGTTGTCATTGGTCACCATGTAAAAATTGGTAAATATTGCCATATCCAAGCTAACGTTACCATCTATAGTCATACTATTATTGGCGATCACGTCACCATCCAAGCGGGTAGCATTATTGGTACCGATGCATTTTATTTTAAACGTTATCCTGATCAATACAAAAAATGGCGTTCGGGTGGGCGAGTCGTGATTGAAGATCACGTTGATATCGGAGCAGGTTGTACGGTCAACAAAGGCGTTTCGGGAGATACGGTGATTGGTCAAGGTAGTAAATTGGATTGTCAAGTACACATCGGACACGGCGTGGTTGTAGGAAAGAACTGTCTTTTTGCAGCACAAGTTGGGATTGGTGGTAAAACGATTATCGGAGACGAAGTTATTCTCTACGGACAAGTCGGTGTCGCACAGAACTTATCCATTGGCCCCAAAACGGTAGTACTCGCAAAATCGGGCGTTTCCAAATCCTTAGAAGGTGGTAAAACCTACTTTGGTGCCCCCGCAGCAGAAGTTAAAGTTCGCTACAAAGAATTAGCCGCGCTACGAAATTTGCCGGATTTTATGAAAAGAAATAGGTAAACCTACTTAAGTACCCAGACAAATGAAATCACGGATTAACTTGCCTCCTCTTTTACACCACTGCCTCGTTGCTCAATCCTTACTTAGCAAAGACTAAGTGCGGTTTTACGCCTCGATCCTATACAGAATAGGACACCATTTAATGGTAATAAAATTTTGCCTGGGTACTTAAGCGAGTTTTATTTTAGACTATTTCTTTCCACTACGTTGAAAAAATTCAAAATATCCAGTATCTTAGAATATATTTAAACTCATTTATGGTAAACGAAACCAGCTTCCTTTTTGAAGGCGAGCTATTTATTTTACACATTCCTTTTCTAACCAAAGTCATCTACTTAAAACGTATTAGATAAAAAATTTATATTTCTTTGGTACTTTGCAACATAAAGAGAAAATTTAATTTACTATTTTTAATTTTTATTGTAACTTGATCTCAGTTATTTGATCTAAAAATTTCACCTTTTACGATGGACTTAAATTTGCCGAAAGAATTAAAAGCTTTTAGAACCAAAATTCTTTCTTCAAACCAACCTTATATTGAGATTTTCCCAGAAAAAGTTCCAGATATGGAATGGTGGGACAGCAAAGTTGGTGGTTTCCCTTACTTACCCAAATCAGTTGACTTTCCAGTTGACAAAGATGGCATACATTTACTCTTTTTAGCACAGATCAATTTTGATCAGGTACCTGACTTAGAAGGGTTTCCCAAAAAGGGTTTACTCCAATTCTATATTAGTGATGACGAAGACTTGGGAATGGACTTTGACAACCTTAAGAATCAAAATCGTTTCCGCGTCGTTTATTTTCCTGAAATAGATAAAACTTTCGATAACCTCGTAACCGATTTTTCTTTCCTACGCGACTATGATGGTTATCCTCCCATTAATCACCGTAATGCTTACCCTTTGGCTTTCCGCAAAATGGAAGAATTAGTCCCCGTGACCGATTACCGTTTTGAAGAACTCTTTGGCGAAGACTTTTTCCAACAATTTGATGATCGAGAATGGGACGTGAAAGATGAATACACACGTCAAATTTCTGCGGGTGGTCACAAACTTGGTGGTTATGCCTTTTTTACCCAATGGGACCCCCGAACAACGGAAGAACCGATGATATTGCTCTTCCAATTAGATTCTGATAGCAATATCAATTGTGCTTGGGGAGATATGGGGGTAGGAAATTTCTTCATCTCCAAAGAAGACTTAGAAAAACTAGACTTTTCAAATGTTGTTTACAATTGGGATTGCTATTAAGCCTTATTTTCAGGCTAAGTGCTAAGACAAAATTACTTTGCCATTAAATTGTGTTAGATTTTGATCAGCATCGAGGCGCGAAAACTGCCCTAAGCCATTGCTTAGGAGGGCTTTGAGTAACGAAGAGACTGTTCAACAGATGATGCAGGTTAATAAGTAGATAATTTGTATTGGTACTTAAGTAGGTTTACCTAATAAATTAACTAATAATTTGAAAGTCTTTTAAGCTTCTACTTCGTTAAAAAGCCTCGCCAATGCTACGGCATTGTCTGTATTTTTTGCCTCGTTTAAGCTCAAAATTCTTTTCAACTTATTGTAAACCCGATTTCCGAGAACTACTTAAATCCTTAATAGTTTTCAAGATTACACCATTCCCAAAGTCTCCGTAAGTAATGTCGGAAGACTTCATAGTATATTTTTTTACCCTACATTTTGCAACTAAACTTATCGCTGCATCGTAAATTCAACTACGTCAGACGATTAGGAAGAGCAAAAATTACCTCTTTGATATATTGCTTTGTCTTAGTTGTCCGTTAAAACCTTGGACAACCTCATAATAATACGATGAAGCGCATTGTAATTTTTTTATTACTATTTGTTTTATTCGGAAGTTTAGCTGCACAAACTCCCGAACAGAATCTCAACTTGGTACCCAATCCTGGCTTTGAGCAATATTCGAGTACCCCAATTGGTTGGTTCTACAAAGGAGATCATTTTTCTAAAGTAATGAAATACTGGAACTCGGCTTCCGCGGCTTCTCCCGATGTATTTGGTCCTAAAGTACGTGTCCCCGGTCAATGGGAGGCGAAAGGCTTTGGTCAACAAAAAGTACATGGAGGAGAATCTATGGTTGGGCTCACGGTTTATGGTTGTACCAATGGTAAACCACATTGCAGAGAATACATTCAAATCCAACTGAGAGAACCACTCGTGATTGGTCAGCAGTATTATCTTCAATTTTGGACGAGTCATTTACCGCGTTCTTTACAAGTCAATCAGCTGGGTGCCCATTTTTCTAAAAAAGAAATCTCACTCAAAGTAGATGATTTACTCCCCCTCAGGCCACAAGTCTATGCTAAAGATATTTTGCGCGCACCTAATCATCAATGGATTCGAGTGTCCGGTGAGTTTACTGCCCAAACAGAAGGAGAATTTCTTATTATTGGTAATTTTTTCCCCGATAGTCTTACTCAAGTTAAAGCGCATACTCCCGATAAACTTAATTTTGCTTATTACTACATCGATGATGTACTCCTCAAAAAGGTAGAACCCTTTATTGATGTTCCCGTCAAAGCAGATGATTTATCTCAGCTCAAACTAGAACCTGGCGTTTTGGTCCAGTTAAAAAATATATTCTTTGATACTGACAAAGCAGAGTTACTGCCTCGATCTTACGTAGAACTCAACAAGTTGCTGCACATTCTCCAAAAAAACCCGACCATGGTCATTCAAATCGGAGGTCATACCGACAATCGAGGAAATGCCGCCTATAACTTAGAGCTTTCTCGAAAACGAGCGCAAGCCGTCGCCGAATTTCTCAACCGAAATGGCATCGCTCAAACGCGTACAATGTATAAAGGATATGGTAGTAGTCAGCCAATAGAAAGTAATGAAACGGAAGAAGGTCGGCAATTGAATCGCAGAGTAGCGTTTTTGGTTGTAGAAAAATAAAACCTAGCCGAACAATCTCTTTTTACTAAAAATAGAAATTAAAGCCTGCCCGAACATTGAATCTAGACGCTTCCGGATTGTCTAGGTAATTTAATCGCCAAGAAGCATCTACCCGCAAAATTTTGAAGATATTTTCTATTCCAATGCCTGTTTCCATGTAAGGTTCTCCCGATGGTGCGCGAAACCCTGTGTACGAACCTAACTTATCCGCCGAGAAATCATTAAGTCGATTACTCAAGCGATTATTATCAGTCATCGTGCCAATCACTGCTTTAAAGCTTAACACCGTCCGCCAAGCCAAGCGGCGTAATAAAGGGACTTTATTGAGAATAAAGCCATCAAAATGATGCTCAATAAAAATACTCGCATACGTATCGCTCGCAAATTCGTAGCGATTCATTCCATTAAAAACATTATCATTATAAAAGTAAGTTTCGTTACCGGTATGTACTTCTGCCAGTAAAAAAGGAACGTTGCCTAGTATTTTACCCGCCTTAATGCGATAAGCAGTCCAACCAATAGGATTGAGGTAAAAGTAGTGCTTGTAGGCAATCGTGAATTTATGATAATTATAGTCTCCGCCAAAAATCCCTTTCAATCCTGCCGTATATTGTAATTCAATAACTGGATGTGAAGTCCCCAAACTCGTACGCACAAACTGACCATCTAAAAACTTTTCACCCAAGGCGTAGCGGGCTTTCAAAATCAATTCGGTAGTGTTGATCGTCGTATCTACCACCGATAAACTTTCCGCATCTGGCAAGTAAGCATAGTTGAAGCCTCTACCTTCTGCATCGATTCCACCGTAAGGATCAATTTGTCGTTGTAGCAAAGTCACTCGAGTAGACCAGCCTTTTTTCCAATATCGTTCATAAAAGGCTTTTCCCTCTTTTACGTGAATCAATTTTTGGAGAATATTACGCCGATAGATACCAGAAAATAGATTTCCTTCGCCAATTTCTTCGCTATTTCCACTCGTTAAGTCTACGTCATCTTTGTAAGCCAAGCCAAAAACAATTCTTGGCCGTTTACTTAAATTCCACTGTAAATCTCCCCCGAATTTGAATCGTTGATCATGCGTCCCGTAGGCTAAATAACCTCCAAATCGCACGCGCTTGCTAAAACTATTACTCGTCCAAACACCTAATTTAAACCGATGTCCTTCTACCGGATTATTACTGTACAAAGAAAAATATGGTCCCACTTCTACGGGACCCAATGCTTTGTAACCACTTACCAAAGTATACATAACATCCACGTAGGTTTTGTAAAGTGGTACTTGCTTTACACTATCCACCATCGCATAAATGGCTTTTTCGTTTTTACTAAGTTTGTCGTGACGGGCTTCCTCCCAAAAAGCAGCATCTTTAGCCACTTCTTCCAAATCGTATTCTTCCTCGACGGGAAGTGTTCGCAAAGCCGCTCGCTCTTCGTTGATATTGTATTTTTTTAAAGAAACCGTCTTGCGCCCAATCATCCCCGGCAGCTTCTTCGCTGCTCGAAAATCTACGACAATTTTTTGCTTAACGGGCAACCAATATGCTGCTTGAAAGAAATCAAACTCTTGAAAAACAATCACGCGTTTTACCAAATTAATGTTCACTTCTGGACTCATCCGCATATCTACGCGAACGACGGCAAAACTAGTATCTGCCACCCAAAATTCTCCAAAGAAAGTATTCTCTTGTTTCCGCTTAGGCTTGAACTTCAACTTATAACTCCACTGCCCGTTGATATAACTACTATCCAATAAATAATATTCGTAATAGTGTAAACCGATATCTGAAAATGGACTAGCAAAAGGTTTTTCCAAGATATAGATCCAGTCGTCGTAGACACTAAACTCTTTATGAATCTGATTCAAAAACTCAACGACCGTTTTATTTTTGATCCCAGAAACGCGCTCTGCTTGTACTGACTTGACCAGTTTACCTTCCGCTTTCGCGTAATATAAATCGGATATTTTTTCAGTAATGTAAACGGGTAAGAAAGGCTTATCGTCGGAAAGGCTATCTATATTATCAAAAATAAAGTCAAATGGCTTGAAGAGCTTACTCTCCCGCATCTTAGGACTAATATTTTCTAAATCAAGTTCTACCTTTGTATATTCTTCGCACTGAAAACGCTGTAAATGTTCTTTTCGGTTTGTCGGCTTCTGTTTAATAATATTCCGAACCACCTCGTTGGCAGGATTATCCCCCGCCACCACAACTACTTCACTCAAAATTAAACTAGAAGAAGCCAGTTGGAAATTAATTTTTTGATTATCCGTTCGCTGTAATACCTTTCTCACTAAATCATATCCGATCGCAGAAGCCGTTAAACTATCTGCCAGAATTTCCGTCGTCAGTGTATAATAGCCATCAATATCTGTAGACACGCCCGTAGTCGTGCCTTCAAAATAAACATTACAAAATGCCAGCCCTTCTTTCGTGTCTTCATCGACGACGCGCCCACTTACCGTAATGGTTTGCGCCATTAGCCAAGTACTAAAAATACAGAAACAAAATAAGCAGTAAAGTCGCTTCATAGAATTAAACAAGTGGGGTTTTAATACGGTTTATTGAAATTATTTGCAATAAACAAACCATATGATTTAAATTATATTTATAAGTGCTTGTAAAAAATAAGTTTGAATAGCACTAAAGCAATTACTTGAGCGAAAAATTTGTAATTTAATAGGGAAGTTAATACAAGGATAGGCGCTGCTCGACTTGAAGCATTTAAAACTTAAATTTGTAATTTTCTATTTATAAAGTAGTGTGTTAAGTAAGAAGACAAAATAATATTACCGAAGTTGTTCAATAATTCTAAAAGCAGTTTAGAAAGGCTTTGCCTTCACGCAAGTAAGTAGCGTTTTTAAACAACTTCACCATTAAATGGTCTTGGTACTTAATCTAATATAAGCTTATTTTCTTCATTTTTTCAAGTCTATAGACGAGTCTGCCGAATATTTAACATTTTTACCCTTAGAAAATCATTCCTTTGGCGGTAAAGAAATTTTTCTCTCGGCAGCATTTTCGAGAGATTTATGTAAATTGTGCCAGATTGATTACTACTATGTTACTACCATTTTTAAATAAAAAAGATATTGAAGCGGGATGCGATGAAGCCGGTCGAGGCTGTTTGGCAGGTCCCGTATTCGCTGCTGCTGTTATCCTTCCTAAAGATTTTTCGCACGAAGCCCTCAATGATTCCAAACAGCTAAAAGAAGCAGATCGCGATCGCTTACGAATCATCGTTGAAAAAGAAGCCATCGCTTGGGCCGTTGCACAAGTAGACGCTCCCGAAATTGATCAAATCAATATTCTAAATGCCTCTTTTCTAGCCATGCACCGCGCGATTGATCAACTCCTCGTTCGCCCTAATGCTTTACTGATCGATGGCAATCGCTTCAAAGCCTACAAGGATATTCCTCATCATTGCATCATCAAAGGAGATGGTAAGTATTTATCCATTGCCGCCGCTTCCATCTTAGCCAAAACTTACCGCGATGACTTTATGAAAAATTTGGCAAAACAATATCATCCAGATTACCTTTGGCAAAGCAATAAAGGATACCCAACTAAAGCACACCGCGCAGCCATCAAATTGCACGGCGTTACGCCTTATCACCGTAAAAGCTTCAAACTGTTGGCAGATGTGGATCTCTAGTTTTTATAACGGTTAACTTAGGAAAGGATTATTGGCTTTTTCGTATCCAATCGTCGTTGCAGGACCATGTCCCGGATAAACTCGTACATCGTCAGGAAGTGGAAATAATTGTTGCCGAATACTAGTGAGTAAAGTATTCATATCTCCTCCCGGCAAGTCTGTCCGACCGATGCTATTTTGGAAAAGTACGTCCCCTGCAATCACAAAGTTACTTTCCTCACAATAAAAAGAAAGACTCGCCGGCGAATGCCCCGGTGTATAAAGTGCTTTTAAGGTAGTATTTCCAAACTTAATTTCATCCCCTTCTGCAAGGTATTTTCCCGGCGCTGGAGAAATTTGAATATCAGGAATCCCATATTGCCGACAAACCATTTCCATCGACTCTAATACAATTAATTCCCCTTGATGAATCTCTAAAGTCAGTCCGTAAGTATCCGCTACAAATTTATTCCCAAAAACGTGGTCAATATGACAATGCGTATTAATCAGTCGAACAGGTTTCAGCCCGGCTTCCGCTATAAATTCCTTTAATTGCGTTCTTTCTGCCGCGGTATAACACCCCGGATCAATAATTATACATTCTTTTGTATCATCGTACAAAACATAGGTATTCTCCTGAAAAGGATTAAAGCTAAAATTGGCAACAAGAGTCATGGTTTTTCCGTTTAAAATCCGTACAATATTTAGAAGCTATGCTCGCGATAGCCATAGAACTGTCTGCAAAAAAACAGAATTTCTCCATCAATAACAAGAGGAGTTGGTTTTAAGCAAAAAAAAGCTCATTTTGTATATGATCATTAATTCTATGTTAGCGTAAATACTAAGACAAAATTACTTTGCCATTAAATTGTGTTAGTACTTAACCCCTTATTTTATAATAAACTCAGACATATGCGTCACTTTACCCTTTTAATTGCTTGTTGCCTTGCCTTTTCATCTCTTCAACTCTATGGACAAGGTTCTCAAGTCGAATTCGGGAAAAATAGGGTGCAATATCACCAAGATTTTGCAGAATGGGTGCAATACGAAAGTCAAAACTTTCTGACCTTCTGGTATGGTGAGGGCAGAAATATCGGACAAGCCGTAGTGCAAATGGCAGAATTTGACTTCAACTATGTTCAAGATTTGCTGGAGCACCGCATGAATGATAAAATCGAATTGATTGTCTACACCGATTTGACAGATTTGAAGCAAAGTAATATCGGCAGCGAAGAGGCTTTTTTTAATACGGGTGGACAAACTAAAATTGTAGGCAATAAAGTTTTTGTTTATTTCAATGGCGACCATACGCATTTGCGGAAACAGATTCGAAAAGGAGTCGCTTCCGTTTATCTGAATGCAATGCTTTTTGGTTCTAACCTCCAAGAGATTGTCCAAAATGCGGTCATGCTCAACTTACCAGAATGGTTTAAAGAAGGGCTCATTAGTTATGTTGGCGAAAATTGGAGTACCGAACTTGACGACCAATTACGAGATGTCATTTTAAACGAAGAATATCAAAGTTTCTCAGAAATTTCCGAAGATTATCCCGAATTAGCCGGACATGCACTCTGGTATTACATTAGCCAAAATTATGGTAAATCAACGGTCTCTAACTTACTTTACCTCACCCGCATCAATCGCAGCATCGAAAGCGGTTTTCTCTACGTCTTAGGAAGTTCTTACCAAAGTACCACCGAATCTTGGTACAACTATTTTGAACAACGCTATCTTTCTGACGCTGACAGTCGCAGCGCACTGACAGACGAAGGGCTCATCAAAGTTCGCAATAAACGTAAACTTCCTTTGAGTCAACTCAAAATTAGTCCTGATGGCAAAAGAATTGCCTACGTAAGCAACGAGATTGGTCGTTATAGAGTATACATACAAGACTTAGCAACGGGTAAACGCGAAGTGATTTTAAAACGAGGTTTCCGCAATGCTTTTCAGGCAACGGACTACGAATATCCTTTGGTGGCTTGGTCACCAAATAATCAAGATATTGCCGTCGTTTATGAACGTCGAGATGTTTTAAAATTATTAATGTACAATACCCAAACTGAGAAAAAACTAACGGAAGATATGTCTACCCAGTACCAACGTGTACACAACGTAGATTTTATCAACCCCAATACCATGATTGTTTCCGCCACCGTTCGTGGCTTTTCTGATATTTTTATTTATCAATTAAAAACGAGACAAACCCAACGCATTACCAATGATTTTTACGATGATCTCGACGTTAGTTTTGTAAAGATTAACAATAAGCGCGGGATACTTTTTGCTTCCAACCGACAAGACTCTTTGATCTTTCGCAGCAAATTAGACACGATCTTACCGATTGATAATTTCGATTTATTTTACTACGATTTAGATGGCAACACCAAAGCGTTAGTCCGTGTTACAAATACACCTTTCGTCAACGAACGACAGCCGATCGCCATCGATTCTAATTATTTTAGTTTTGTGAGTGACGCTGCGGGTATCGACAATCGGCAAGTTGCTTACCTTAAAGATGTTTTTGCCTTCAACGAACAAGTTATCTACCTCAACGAAGGAAGCGAAATCGTACTGCATCAAGACTCCAGTTTATCCATGCTTGATTCTACCTTGATTGATTCCATCGTGATTCGTCCGGTATATCGACCTAAAGCTTTTGTGCATACCACAACGAACTATCCTAGAAATATTCTTACGCAACACTCAGCACCGAGAGTCGGGAAAGTTGTAGAGATGGTTGCTCACCAAGGTCAACATCAATTTTATTTGCGCAAGTTGAATCCAGATACAAGCGTTACGCCCGTGCCTACGCGCTACAAAACATTGATTCTGAAATCACAAGCCAATAAAGATAAATTAGACAACTTATTAGAATTTCAAGCACCGGCGGGTGGATTATTACCACCACAAAATACGCCCCCCGTTACCATTTCTCCCGAAAAAATACCGCCTCCAACACCGGTAAGCCCCGATACCAACAAAGTAGACATTGATAATTATCTTTTTCAAAGTGAGTTCAACGATGATGAAATTCCAGCAGAAGTCGTCGTTGAGGAAGATGATGGCGCCATCAAAATTCAGCCGCTTAATCCGCGGTTTTCTTCTTTGCTAAAAAAACCAGCTCCTGCGGTTACGCCATTTTTCTCCCATCGAATTATTCCTTACCGCTTAAGGTTTAAGGCGGATCGCTTGACGACACAATTGGATAATGGCTTATTGTTTGACGGACTCGATACTTATTCCGCGACGAAGCAAGAATATAATTATCCACCTCCGGGTATTTTACTAAAATCTACGTTCAAGGATTTATTTGAGGATTATGAAATCCAAGGTGGAATTCGCTTACCGACGACTTTCAACGGCGCAGAATATTTTCTCATCTTCGATGACAAGAAAAAACGCTTAGATAAACGTTACGCCATCTATCGCCGATCCTTGCGATTCAACCAAGAAGGCACGCCCATTATTCCTTATCGAATTCGAGAAAAAATAGTGCTGACACAAGCGCAGTTCCGTTATCCCTTAGACATTTTTAGAAGTATTCGTGCGACAACAACCATGCGTTTTGACAAACTCGTGCAATTGGCAACTGACGTTCCTACTTTGGAGCGTCCAACTAATGATCAACAACGGATTGGTTTAAAGTTGGAATATGTTTTTGATAATACCTTAAACGTAGATGTTAATATTAAAAATGGTACGCGCTACAAGATTTTCGCAGAGGTCGTGAAACGCTTTAGTTTCCAAGTAGCGGATCAGATAACCTTAGATTTCAACGAAGGTTTTATGAGCGTGCTGGGTTTAGATTTCCGACACTATCAACGTTTTGCGAAACATAGCGTACTTGCGGTTCGACTGGCTGGAGCAACTTCTTTTGGGTCAGAACGAATTTTATACTTTTTAGGAGGTGTAGATAGTTGGCTTTTTCCTAGTTTCAATAATGAAATTCCTTTCCCTTCGGAAGACGACTTTGCGTATCAAACCTTAGCTAGTAACCTGAGAGGCTTTCGCCAAAATATTCGCAATGGCAATTCTTACGCTTTGTTGAACACCGAAGTACGAGTTCCTATTTTTAAATATTTTTCTAAACGGGTTCGATCTTCTTTCTTCCGTAATTTCCAACTCGTTGGATTCTTTGATATCGGAACGGCTTGGCAAGGACCAACACCGTTCAGCACCGAAAATCCATTAAATACCATTACGCGTAATAATCCGCCGACAGTCAATATCAAAATTAATTATTTCCGAGATCCGATCGTAATGGGTTACGGAATGGGAATCCGTAGTATGGTTTTTGGTTATTTTGTGCGATTGGATTATGCTTGGGGAATCGAAACTAGAGTGGTGCAAGAACCTAGATTATATTTATCTTTAGGAATGGATTTTTAAAATCGCGAATTAGTTATCCCGTAGTTTTCACTTATAAATAGTAAGGCCTCTTTTCAATGATTGAAAAGAGGCCTTATTGTTAAAATTCTTTTTTTAAGTTAAGCTTTTTTCCACTTGATGTTACAACCTGCACTGGGTCGCTGCTCACTGGCTACGGGTCTGCCCAATAAAACGGCATCCAACGCGGATCGCAAATCTTCCCCCGTCAAAGGAATACCACTATTCGGTCGAGAACCATCCAATTGACCTCGATATGCTAAACGCAAGTCTCCGTCAAACACATAGAAATCTGGTGTACAAGCCGCGTCATAAGCTTTGGCTACAGCCTGCGTTTCATCATAAAGGTAAGGAAAAGTATAACCTTCTGCTTTGGCTAATGCTGTCATTTTATCAGGAGCATCCGCCGGATAATTAACTACATCATTTGAACTAATCGCAATAAAAGCCACACCTGCGGACTGATAATCCTTTGCCAATCGTACAATTTCTTCATTGACGTGTATCACGTACGGGCAGTGATTACAGATAAACATAATGACCGTAGCTCGAGTAGAACTTAATTCTTTTAAACTAACTTCCTTTCCCGAAACGGTATCCAATAAAGTAAAATCAGGGGCAACAGTTCCGAGTGGAAGCATGTTGGATTGTGTTAAAGACATAATGTTAATGTATTGATTATGGAGTTAAAATATGATGCTGATCAAGTTCTTCTATGATTACGCCCTTTCAGCCTCATGCTATTTTTTTGCACTGGAAGGAATGGATAACAAACTATTCCACTCGTTTAGGATTAACCATCTACAGACAATCTTGACTAATGCCTAAAACGTATTTTTCGATGACACCAATTTCCTCCGCAGTATCCGAACCTTCGAATCCTTTGATATCTTGATCTCGTAAAATTTGCTTTGCTGCTGTTGTTAGTTGACTAGCGACTGGCTTATAAGACCAATGCCATTTTTCTTCGTTGTAACCATGCTCACGGGCTTCTCCTTTCGGTGTATACGGTTGACAAAAACCATAACTTGCGGCATTGGCGACAAGCCAATTGTATTCCTGTAAGCCTTTACCTTTTTCAAAATAACTATTATTCAAGTTGTTGATGTCAATATCGGTGCCCCAATGATGGCGAGAAGTGCCAGGCATTGAACTATATTCTAATATTTTTAATGCTCTAGTGGCAGGATCTGGAATCGCCTTCGCCGCATTTTGACCATCTGATAATAATCTTTTTCCGGTCCACTTCCCTTCCCAAATTCCTTTCTGACTAGCAAAGTTGCGGGTAGCGGAGATGATTTTAAAATTAATACCTGCTGCTTTGGCCGCCGTCGCCATTTTTTTAAATGCTGCGTAAGCATCTTTTCTTAAATACATTCCTGCTCTAGCACTATGCTCCTTTTCAATTAGCACAAAGTCTGTGTGTTCTTTCGGGGTGAATTTCCCCATGATGTAGTCCGGTGTAAAAGCTGCGTGCGGCGTTTCCATATTATTAATTGTATCTATTTTTTTGCTAACTTGCTTTGTTGCCTCCGCGTTGATGGGCTTTACGTCAAAGTCGGTTTTAAGTGCAATAGGGCTACTGGTAGCAGTGTTTTGATCCGCTTGGCAAGCGGTAAAAAGCAAGACACAGGAAAGGGTGAAATAGCTAATAATTTTCATGAAGGTGATTTGAACGACAATAGCCGTAACGATTGATTATTTGCAAACAAGTCTTTGAGTAAGTACTTGAACGAAACAAAGTTAATATTCAAACTCCAATCTTTCGCAAGGAAATCCAAATAAACATTTTTCTTTGATAATTTCAGCAACGCGCTCCGGCACCATTTTTTCCCACCCGGATTCTCCTGCCTGCAACATTTGAAGTACTGTTTTAGAATAAACGTGTAAGTTATCCACATTAAATTTTTCGATATCCACAATTTGTTTGCTATCCATTAAATGCTTGTATAGAAAAGTAATTCCTTTTGGAACAGGCAAGTTTTTGCCCGTCATCAATTCTTCACTGCCTTCTTGCATGGCGGGATAAACGTAAATGGTCACATTCCGACTGAAGAGTTCTCCAAAACCCGTTAACAAGTTTCCATCAGAATTTTCGGCGTATTTACGATTGATAATATCTAGGATTTGCCGCACGCCCATGACAATTCCCAGTTTTGTAATTCTATAATCAGAAAGGTAAGTAATCAATTTTTGGTGTTGACCACAATTTGAAACAATTACGGTTTGTCCCAAGGCACATAAAATTTCTACCCGATCCAGAAAGTCTTGTTCATCGAGCTCGCCACCTTTGCAAAGGTTATCTAGCGTAATCTCCGTTAGCATAAACGTATTTCTAGGATCAACGCCTTCTTTATTTCTAAACTGATTATAACTTGATTTAATCATGTCGAGGTTAACCACCGTCGTTGGGCGATAACTTCCCCGTACAACGAGCACCTGCTTTTTATACAAAAACTCTGATGCGTGAATATTCCGACCATCCGGTCCAAACATCGCCACGTCGCTCAAACCGTGCTTGACCAACATCAGACTCAACCAACGATTATCTAAGTTTTGAAAATTGACACCATTGATCCGTACGAGGTCAATCGCAATTCTTCCGTGTAGATTATCCATCAAGGATTGTAGCATCACTTCTGCATCTTCGTGGTAATGATAGCAAGCGTAGAGTAGATTTACGCCCAAAATACCGATTGCTTGTTGTTGCAATTTGTTATCGTTATCCAACATCTTGACGTGCAGAACAATTTCGTTGGGTTCTCCTTCTGGGTCCAACTGAAAACGAATGCCCATCCATCCATTACCTTTAATTGTTTTCTGGAAATTGATCGCAGATATCGTATCCGCAAAGACAAAAAAGTTACATCCGGGTCGTTCGTTTTGCAACCGCGAAGTCATCAAATCATATTCGTGATCCAACATCTTATATAACCTAGACTCGCATACGTAGCGACCGCTAGCCTCTGTACCATAAATTTTATCAGAATACACCTTATCATAAGCAGACATCGTCTTGGCAATTGTTCCTGCCGCAGCGCCAACTTGAAAAAAGTAACGTGCTACTTCTTGCCCTGCTCCAATCTCGGCAAAAGTACCGTAGATTCGATCATCCAGATTAATCTCTAATGCTTTCTGTTCGGTCTCTAATGCCTGTCTTTCCATACTATTATCTATTGATCTTTATACTGAAGTTATTTTAAAATAAATCGTAATACCTACACCTTCGATTTCTAACATCATTTTAAAACAACTTCACAAAAATAAGCCAAAAACTATGCCTGAGTAATAGGCTATTTATTTTTCTTGGTCGCAGCTTCTTTATCGACAATTAATGGTGCGGTACGTTCTGGGATAGTAAGCTCGTCATTGAAATTTGGGACAATTTGCTTTACGATTTCATTGTTCAATTGTGCACAATCTAGAAAATACCATCTTTTCCCCTCGTCTCTTGAGATCCCCAGCAGATAACCGTAGGTCGTAATCACCTGATCTTTCGTATCCAATACTAGTTTTTGAGAAATTAGACAGTGTAACTCTTCTCCCGCTTTGATGGGAGCAGTCGGTTCACCAACTTCAATCGTAGTAAAGGTAATTCCTTCCTCTTTGAATTGTTTGAACTGATTTTCTAATAACTTTAACATTGCTGCTTCTCCGCCGACTAATTCAATCAAACGAGGATAAGTCTTTTCAATCATTTTTTTATGATCCAACGCTTTCATTGCTTCTACGGTTTCTTCCGCCGAAGCTTTAATCACGGCTTGCATATTCTGTGCCGATACCCCTGCATTGAATTGAAATAAAAATGCAACTAATAGTAGTAGTTTACTCAATTTCATCTATTTAATTTTTATATTTTTTACTGATTTCAATATTTTATTTCCCCATGAAGTATCAACAACTGCCCGTGATTCCCTGCTCTCAGCGATCATTCTTTGAACAGTTTTATGCTTTCAAGACAAATGTACACAAAAAAGTGTTGCTTGTTAAACCAAAATATCAAACAACTTTTCTATCAACAAACAGACTAAAGTTTGATCATAAGGCTTACGATTACAAACGCAATCCTATCTTTAGACTGCAAACAAATCTATTTAGTAACGCTGTAGCAGCCCATCTATGCTTTAAATAAATGTTAATTCTTCCCTAAAAGCGTATTTTAGGGATGCTCCCCTTTAGCTAAGCGCATTCTCTATGACATTTGATGAGATTATTTTGTAATTTTGTAGTCTAATCACTACTTGAGTAATTCTCCGTGTCAGGAATATAAAGATGTAGGGAAGTACTTATTTAATTTTTAGCTTTTTTAGAAACTCAATACTGCGAAGTATTATTTAAACACAGATCTTTCTATAATGTTTGCAAAATACGATGTCATTGTTGTTGGTGCCGGTCACGCCGGTTGTGAAGCTGCCGTTGCTGCTGCTAATATGGGCTCCAAAGTCTTATTAGCAACAATGAATATGAACACCATTGCACAGATGTCTTGTAATCCGGCAATGGGTGGCGTTGCGAAAGGACAAATTGTCCGAGAAGTAGACGCCTTAGGCGGTTATTCTGGAATTGTAACGGATCATACTATGATTCAGTTTAGGATGTTGAACCGCTCTAAAGGTCCCGCCATGTGGAGTCCTCGTGCTCAGAGTGACCGAATGTTATTTGCGCAAAAGTGGCGAATGATGTTGGAAGCGCATCCTAATATTGATTTCTGGCAAGAAATGGTGACGGGTATTATCGTCAAGGATGGTCGAGCTTGCGGCGTACATACTGGAATCGGATTAGAAATAGAAAGTGACTCCGTAGTTTTAACGAACGGTACTTTTCTAAACGGTTTAATTCACATTGGCGAAAAGCAATTCGGAGGTGGTCGCGCGGGAGAACGAGCAGCCAAGGGAATCACGGAGCAACTTGTTGAGTTGGGATTCGAGTCGGGTAGAATGAAAACGGGAACTCCACCACGAGTAGATGGAAGATCACTAGACTGGGATAAAATGGAAACACAAGCTGGCGACGAAGAGCCTGCTAAATTTTCTTACACAGATACGCCACGATTGCAAAAGCAACGACCTTGTCACGTGGCCTATACCAATAAAGCCGTACACGAAGTCTTGAAAACGGGTTTTGATCGTTCACCAATGTTTAATGGTAGAATTCGTGGGCTTGGACCAAGATATTGTCCTTCCATCGAAGATAAAATTGAGCGTTTTGCAGATCGCGATCGACACCAATTGTTCGTCGAACCCGAAGGTTGGGATACTTGTGAGATTTACGTCAATGGTTTTTCTTCTTCTTTGCCACAAGACGTGCAGCATAAAGCCTTGCGTAAAATTGAAGGTTTTGAGCATGCGAAAATGTTCCGGCCTGGATATGCAATTGAATATGACTTTTTTCCACCGACACAATTGAAGATGTCTTTGGAAACGCAGCACGTAGAAAATCTATTTTTTGCGGGACAAATTAATGGTACCACCGGGTACGAGGAAGCAGCTTGTCAGGGAATGATGGCAGGCATCAACGCCCATTTAAAAGTCAAAGAAAAAGATCCGTTTGTACTCAAACGTTCTGAAGCTTACATTGGTGTCTTGATTGATGACCTTGTCAATAAAGGTACCGACGAACCTTATCGAATGTTTACTTCGCGCGCAGAATATAGAATTTTGTTGCGACAAGATAATGCTGATACGCGCCTTACACCAATGATTGAGCAATTGGGTATCAGAGATGAAAATAATCGTACGGAGAAATTAGCGACCAAATTAGAAGCGGTAAAAGCGATTGAAAAGTTCTTCAAGGAAACGAGTATAACGCCGGATGCGATTAATGGTTATTTGGAAAGTAAAAACTCACGACCAATTTCACAAAAGCAAAAATTGCACAGCATTTTAGCGCGACCACACATTGATACAAAAGGCCTACGAACAGCTTTGCCTTGGGTGAATGATTTCTTGAACAAATTCGAATACGATGCGATTGAATCGTCGGAAGTCGATATGAAATATGAAGGTTATATTCGGAAAGAACAAGAAATGGTGGATAAAATGAATCGCTTGGAGCAAGTAAAGCTCACCGACAAAATTGATTACCACAATATCATTTCCTTATCTTCCGAAGCGAGGGAAAAACTTAGCTCCGTCCAACCACAAACGATTGGGCAAGCGAGTAGGATTAGTGGCGTGTCCCCTTCTGATATTTCTGTATTATTGGTACATATGGGGCGATAAAGAGGTTCGGTATTTAAATAAAAATGAGGTTTAAACATTTTCAATTAGATGAAAGTTTAAACCTCATTTTTTTGTTATCAAATATTGTCATATTGTCTAGTCTAAAATATCGAGTACAAACTCTTGATACTTACCTAAAGTACTTAAATTACCGCAAGTCCCCGCATCCTCGACAGACAAGGATTCTACGTGTTCTACCCGACCGTAATAAGACGGTCTTTTGGTACTCCAATCCGCGACTTCATTTAAGCGAATCGTGAGAATTTCGATTATACTTTTTCGATTATACTGAGAAGAGTTACAAATCAAGCTCGCCGCAAATTCATCTATCTCTCTGACTTGCTCTTCGTCAAAGTTTAATTCGCTAATGGTTCGTGCTAAGTCTCTCGCACTCGGAGTATTCACCGAGGGCAATTCCTTAATAGCTTCTTCGATCAATGAGGTGTTGTATTCATTGAGTAAGCGGTTGAATAAATAACGTTCGTCCATCAAACAAACTTCGAAGGCAAAAAGGTAGAATAATTCTGACTCATAACGTAAGGTTTTAAGCATTCCCGTAGAGATATAGAGATTTCCTCCCGGCGCGATGAAGTTAATTGCACGCTCTTGGTCAAGGATTGTAACGGTCCACCTTCGATCTAAATCCCAGCGATTAACATCAGGAGATTTAGTATCATTATGAGGAATATGGCTTGCTAGATTATAAAGCAACTGCGTAAAATCGTACAGCTTATCATAAGGCGCTACGTTAGGAAGAATTGGAAATTCTTCTGGAGTAGTAAGTATCGCGGCATGGATGATATTCCCCAATTTCTCCCGCTGTTGCTTACTAAACTCGCTGGGTTTAGGAGGTTCAGGCTCTACGACATTACAAGTTGCTGCCATAAAGACCATCGCCATTAGAATCATGAATACCCATGAGCTAAGGTTAGAATAGTACATTTCTGTTTTTTGTTTTGTTGCTTTTAAAATCGGTTCATAGAATTACAACGTAAATAAGTAGCAACAAAAACCTATCCAAAGTATGTTAATTTTCGTTAAAGTATTGCTTTAAACTTAGCCTTACGAAACATGCCGAAAAGAAAATCGTAGTTCTTTTCGGCATACTCCTGAAAATGTGCGCTGATTAATACTTAGGCACCATAAATATCCTTGATCGCTTCATTGTATTTTTCCATGATGACGCGACGTTTCAATTTCATCGTTGGGGTTAATTCTGCCTGAGACCCATCTTCTTTTGTAGGTTCCCATTTTCCATCCAGCAACTTGAATTTTTTGATTTGTTCAATGTGACTAAAGGAAGGATTACAGCCATTGATAATTTCTTGGTACCGTTCGTTGACTTTGGGGTGATTGATAACCTCTGACAGTGAAGTCCAAGTGACATCATTACAATCGCACCAATCTTTGAGTGCTTCTTCTGCCGGAACGATCAAAGCCGAAACGAATTTCTTTTGTTCTCCGACGACCATCATTTGTTCGATTAAGAAATCCTCTTTGAATTTGTTTTCAATTGGTGCAGGCGCCACGTATTTTCCGCCGGAAGTTTTGAGTAATTCTTTCTTACGATCCGTGATTTTGAGGAATTTTTTACCCCCAGGACCCGTTACCAATTTTCCAATATCTCCCGTACAGAACCACTTTTCGCCGTTGATTTCTTTGGTAACTTCTGCTGTTTTTTCTGGCTGATTATAATAGCCCATCATGACGTTGGGTCCTTTCGCTAAAATTTCGCCTTCCTCTGGTTTATAATTTCCATCTGAAGGATCAATTTTTATCTCAACGTCGGGTAACATTGGTCCAACTGTTCCCAGCATCGCACCGTTTTTATCATAACGGTTGATGGTTAATCCCGGAGAAGTTTCCGTCAGTCCATAGCCTTCTCTAATTGGAATTCCTGCCGCCGAAAACACTCGCGCCATTTTTACGGGACAAGGCGCAGCGCCCGTCAAGATACCTTTGATGTTGCCACCCAGTGCTTCTCTCCATTTGCTAAAAATCAATTTATCCGCAATTCCCCATTTGATACCTGCGAGTCCAGAAGGCTTTACTTCATAATCGTAATCATCCGTCAAGCTAAGTGCCCAAAAGAATAATTTTTTCTTCAAGCCAGTTAAGGCCAATCCTTTATTGTATATTTTTTCGTAGACTTTTTCTAATAACCTTGGTACCGTAGTAAAGAAGTGAGGCTGAACGGCTCTCAAATCTCCATCTTCTCCCCCTAAATTATCCGTTCCCGTAAAAATTACCGTTACCCCATTTTGGAGATAAGAGTAAGAAGCTGAACGCTCAAAAATATGACAAAGCGGCAAGAAACTCATCACCTTTTCTCCTGGAACGACGGGCAATAATTCTTTTACCCCGCGTACATTAGAAACGATATTAGTGTGCGAAAGCATTACCCCTTTGGGATTTCCCGTGGTGCCCGAAGTATAGATCAGCGTAGCAAGGCTATCAGGGTCGACTTGTGCCATAATTGCTTTGACCTGATCCAGTCCTTCCTCCGCAAACATTTCTTCCCAGTGTGGTCGACCTTCAAATTTATCTATGGTGAATATTTTTTCTAGACTTGGTATTGCGGGTTTTGCGGTAGTAACTTTATCATATAAATCACCTTGACCAACAAAACAATATTTAATCGAAGCATCATTAAAGATGTATTCATATTCCCCCGAACTAATGGTTGGGTAAACAGGCACTGTAATTCCACCAACTTGCTGAATTGCCAAATCAATTATGGTCCACTCCGGTCGATTTTTATAAACAATCAGACCAATTTTATCTCCCGGTTTGACCCCTATTTTCAGAAAGCCACAACTCATCTTATTCGCGATATTGATGATATCGTCCGTGCTATAGTATACCCATTCTCCATTATGTTTATGCCCACAAGCTTTTTCCAATGGATAATTTTCTTTCTGATAGTAGATAAAGTCAAATAATCTTTTTATTTCCATAATGTTTTATTGGTATTCAGGTTTTATTTAAAATTTAATAATGAAAATAGCTTATTTATCAAAACAATCAAAGATATCAAATAGTTTTTTCGAGTAAAACACTATTTGTTGACAAAAGCTTTTCGCTACGGATAAGGAATATAGCGATTTCCTCCTTTTTCAAACCACCTCCTAGTTAATTTCGAAAAGCTTCCGCTATTTTTTGTTGATACTTTTCGACAATATAAGCACGTCTAAGTTTCATGGTCGTTGTTAGTTCACCCGCTTCTACCGTCCAATCCTCGTAGAGCAATTTTATCCTTCGAATTTTTTCTACGTTTCTTAAGCCTTCGTTGAGTATAGCAATTTCTCTCTCCATTAATCCCTGTACTTTAGGGTTGAGCACCATAAACTGCGGGGAAGTCCAATGTACCTTATTCTCTTCACACCATAATTTGAGTGGAGTAAATGCTGGAACAATCAACGCAATGACGTAGGGACGATTAAAGCCAACGATCATACATTGACTAATATATCGCGAACTTAAAAGTACATTTTCAACAACTTGAGGAGCGACGTATTTGCCACTGGTTGTTTTAAAGATATCTTTTTTACGATCTGTAATTTTTAAAAACCGCTTATGCACAATTTGTCCAATGTCTCCCGTCCTAAACCAACCCTCTTTATCCAAGACTTCTTGAGTTAACGCTTCTTGCTGGTAATATCCCATCATGACGTTTGGTCCTCTTACGACGATTTCTCCTTCCCCTTTTTCGTTGGCTTCAATTATTTTTAATTCAATTCCTGGGATTGGAATACCAACCGTTCCATATCGAACACCGCCTGGCTCGAAGCGATTAAAGGCAATAACGGGTGCAGTTTCCGTTAGTCCATAGCCTTCACGTACTTCGATACCTGCTGCGGCAAAAATTCGGCATAATTTCTCTTGCAGTGCTGCTGCGCCTACCATGATGCCCTCTATTTTCCCACCCATTGCCTTTCTCCAATGCCGATAGACTAAAATATCTGCGACAAATAAGAGCATTCGATAACGCATTCCCATTTTTCTGCGCCCGCGATAACGTTCTGCCAAACCCAAGGACCAATGAATCATACGTCTTCCCAGTTTTCCCTTTGTCGCAGCGAGGGTTAGAATACCATCGTGCATTTTTTCTAAAACTCTAGGCACACAAGCAAAGTATTGAGGCTTAATCTCCTGCAATCGCTCCATTAGGATTTCTGGTCGATCTACGTAGTAAACGGAAGCGCCTACGGCGAGGTAAGTATATACGACCATCCGTTCAAGAATATGACTCAAGGGCAAAAAACTAACTACCCGCTTCTCACAATTAATGGGTACTAAGGAAATGGTAGCTTTAATATTGCTGACAATATTTTTATGCGAAAGCATGACACCTTTGGGTATACCAGTTGTTCCCGAAGTGTAAAGAATCGTTACTAAATCCTCTTCTTGAATAGTCGCTTTTAGTGTGGCGAGTGCGGAGAGATGTTCGGCAGAAGGTTTGATTAATAATTCTTGTAAAGATTTAACGTTCGGAAGTGATTCGATGCTATAGATATTCTTAAGCGAATGTCCTCCTTCATTAGCGGCGGCTATTTTGTCGTACATGGCTTGGTTAGAAACAATGGCCAGCGTCGCTTTTGCATCATTAATGATGTAGTTTAATTCTTTCGTAGGCACGGTAGCGTGAATTGGGATGACGATCACACCGATTTGCTGCATTCCCAAATCTAGAAAGTTCCAAAACGGACTTCCACAATGCACCAATAATAAGACCTTATCGTTTCTGACGAGCCCTTGTTCTAATAGTCCGGCACTCACTCGATTAACCATATCGATACATTCCTCAGTGGAATAGTTTTTCCAATGAGCGCCTGCTCGGTATGCCAAGGCTACCTTTTGAGGATACCGCGCTTGTTGATACGGTAGAATATCGAATAACCGTTTGAAGTCCATTCCGTGATGGCGTGGTTTTGAGTGGGTTGAAGAAATCGTATTGGTGACTGCAAGTGTAAAAGTTGTATGCTGCGAGCGGTCAAAAGCTAAAGATGAAACAACTTCCTTTAAAATTAAAAAATTATCTCAATTATCAAACCTAATTGCCTCAACTAAAAAGGAAAACTCAATCGTTACGGTGCTTATATAACAAAAGGAAGGCCTGACTTACGCCAGACCTTCCTTTATTTGCTAATACTTTTGATTACTTAAGTACCAAAGGCAAATTACTTCGTTGCGTTCAAGGTAACTACCAAAGCTACGTCGTCGTTGATCAACATATCTTTTGCCGTTCCTAAGATACCAGAGTTAAAGTTAACGCCCCAAGTTGTACGATTAATCATAAACTTTGGTGTTTGTGCCATTACTTTATCTCCTACCACGCCAACGTGTGCTGGAAAAGTAATACTGTGTGTCTTATCTTTCAAGGTTAAGTTACCAGTAATTTCGTGGGTTGCATCTTCTCTCCCAGAAACTGCTTTCGCACTAGTGATTACAAATTTACCCGTAGGGTATTTCTCTACTTCGAAGAAATCACCTGATTTTAAGTGACCTTCCAACTTTTCTTTTCCTTCACCGCTTTTCAAGTCGGTAGAAACTAAAGAACCCATATTCATTGTAAATTCACCACCCGTAACGGTACCGTTAGCTACTTTTACAGTTCCTCCAGTAATAGAGATAGTTCCTTGGTGAGAATCTCCTGTAGGCTTGTTTCCGGTCCATCTTACCATACTTGTTGCAACGTCTACTTTATAAGCTTCACCTGCGGTGTCCGTTGTTGCTGTTACGGCTGGTTTAGCCTTCGCTTTGTCTGCGCTTTCAGTATTGTTTTTACAAGAAACGACCATGCTAATTGCTAGTAACATGATCAAACACTTTGTTAATGTCTTCATGATTC
>CALFBG010000038.1 GCA_937951685.1 uncultured Saprospiraceae bacterium
TGAATGTAGTTATGATTGTACGATAGAAGGGCAAGTAACTCATCCAACTTGTGCCAAAGAAGGTTCTATCTTAACTAGTGTGAATTGTGAACAGTCTGGTCATCAACCCTTCAGTTATAAATGGTCAGATGGCGCAAATACAAAGGATAGAATCAAGCTTCTTCCTGGCATTTATTGTTTAACGGTTAGTGATAAAAATAATTGCAAATTTCAAAATTGTTTCACGGTAGAAATGGGAAATGACCTTCAAGTTGTTCTTGCAAATAAACAAAATGTAAGTAATTGTAGTACCGGACCTAATGGTAGTAATTGCAATGGAACAATTAACATTGAAGTCCCAAATGGGAATCCCCCATATCAATATAAATGGTCTAATGGTGCGAATACACCAGACCTAAATAACTTGTGCCAAGGTAATTACTACTTGACGGTAACTGATGCCTTCAATTGCAAGAAAACAATGCAAGTAGAAATTTGTTGCTGCGCTACTTCTGGTTCAAGTGGTCTCGAAAATTGTTATGGGAATCAGCCTAATCCGCTCCCATTATCAATACAAGGAACTCCTAAAGGTTTTCCCAATCCTAACATTATTATTGAAGAGATATCTGGAGGGACAGGCGAATATGCTTGTAGCTGGACAGGACCAAACGGGTATACGGCTTATTCTTGTATGGGAATTGGTGATATGACGGAAGAAGGAATTTATTGCATCACCGTAGATGATGGTTGCCAAGAAACTTCTAAATGTTTTGAGATTGTAGACTGTGACAAATTCAACATGAATGTTACTGCCAACATTTTACATACCTGCGATGAGCTAAGCGTTGGTGAAGTAAGTCTCACAATTACAGGAGGTACACCTCCTTATCAAGTGAGCTGGAATAATAGCCAGTACACAGGACAAACAATTAAAAAATTAGCCGCTGGGAATTATTGCGCCTACGTCAGAGATAAAAATGGCTGCATTCAAGGTCCTTTTTGTTTCTCTGTTGGCTCTCAACCTGGTGAAGTTAGCACTTCTACTATTCCTTGTGCCAAGACTATTATTTGTAATGGTCAAGCATACTCAGATTATTTTGACTATCAAGTATCTTTCGATTGTAACACCCGCTACAGTTACTGCCCAGCTACCCAAGAAACAGTTGTTGACGAATTAGGTTGGGCTAACTACTATTACGAGTTTTGTAATCTCTGGGGTGTTTGCCAAGACGGTCAAACTCAATTACTGGAAATTGGACAACAGGTTTTTGAAAAACGATTAGTCGATGACGAAAACTGTGAATATAACCTCGCATGTGTTAATTCTTTCTGTGTAATTAATGGCTACATCATCATTAATAATACGATACCTCGCTACTGTCCTCTCATAAGTAATTTTTATGGTCATAGTTCTTGTGGAGAAAATTGTCGTGCAGAAGTGTCTTGTCAAGGTGATTTCATGGGGTATGTTTGTGCTGATTTTTCTTGTAATATTGCAGCCAATGATCACGACGAATCGCACCCTATCAACACTGATGAGATAACTTATGCTAAGGCAAGTCAAATTATGACTGCAGATGAATTTATTGCGCAGATTAAAACAGGGAAAATAAAACTTCCTATACAAGAAAATCAGTTGAAACTATCAACTGAAACCCAAGCTGAACTCATTAATATCTACCCTAATCCTACCGAAGGAATAATTAATATTGAACTTACCGTAACTCAACAAAAGCAAGTTAATTATTCTATCTTTAATTTACTAGGAGAAAAACTACGTGCTGAAAATCTATCTCTTACTTCAGGGAAAAATAAATTCACACTCGATGTTAGTACTTATACAGCCGGCGTTTATTTTATTCAGCTTAATTTTAATGACACTAAAAGTCAAACTTTTAAATTCATAAAGAATAATTAAACCCAAAAATTAGCTAAATTTAAATTCATCATGAAACCAAAAGTATGCTATCTCTTACTTTGCACATTCCTCTTTTTCATTGTTTCTTGTCAAGAAGAAAATAAGCAAGAAAATACAGCAGTTCCGATAGTCGACATTAATGCTAGAAAAGCTAACATCGTAGGAAATTGGGATTTAAACCTTAATCGAAAATGGACGAAGAATGGAAACGTTGAAATGGAAACTATAGAACAATACGATATTTCATTTTACAAGGATGGAAGTGGTCTAAGATATACAGATACCAGTACTGTCAATTTTAATTGGTTCTATCAATTCGATCCAGAAAAATTTATGCTAATTTATCAAGACGATAGCATTGGCCTCTTGGATATTTCTGATGACAACCAAATTTATACTGTTACCAAAAACACTAAAGCGGAACAACGATGGACAATAAAATTTACAGGTGTCACCCCTTGGGATGAAATCCTAGAAGTCTGGGTGATGAATCGATTATAACTGCAACTATAATAATCAGCTTATGCTTACTATCAAATACTACTTTAGCTTACTAATTTTAATTTGCTTATTTACCACTTGCAAAGAAGAAACCACACAAAATGAATTAGACTTTACTGTCCAAAGAAATAATATTGTTGGAACTTGGTATGCTAAAAGGTCAACTAAAGAAATCAGAGCCGATACGATTCATCTTAGCTTTGATACGCCGACGGAGGTTTGCTTTACTTTCAATGCTGACGGTAAAGGCTCTCGTAAATTCTCTAATTTTGATATCAGCTTTGAATGGTACTACCAATATGATCCACCAAGAGTCATCATTGCAGATGATAATGCCGCTATGTTTAACTTAAGGAATACAACAATATACAAAGTAAAAACTAACGAAATAAATCAACAGGTCTGGGAATATGACGTAGTAGATTCTCTCGGTCTCGCAGATTACTTTAGACATACGCTGAGCTTTCAAAAAAAATAATTTCCTAATTCAAGTTGGCTAAATATATCTGGCTAAAATTACTTCTTCATCAGTCTAACTATTAACGGTTCAAGCTTTATGAAAAATCAATATTCTTACTTCCTTGTTTTCTGTTTTCTTTTTACTTTATTTAGTAATTGTAAATCTACGGAAGAAGATACGGTTCTCGTTATTCCTGAATACGAAATCAAAAGAAATAACATCCTTGGGGATTGGTCCAGTAAACAAACCATTCAGGAATTCAGAGGAGATACGCTATATGATGAATACCTTAGTTCGTTTATGTTCGATTATTCCTTTGAAGAAGCCGGAACTGGTTCGAGAAGAATGCTTAACCTTGGAGATGATTTTAACTGGATCTACCAGCATGAGCCAGCACTTGTAATTCTAAATTTCCCTAATTTTAATTACAGCCTCATTTGTGAAATAATTAAAAATGAAAGTGATCAACAGATCTGGAAATTTGAAACCAATCAAACTGACTCTCTCGGTATGACGACAATTCTTAAGCACACTTTAAAGCTAGACAAGTAAGTTTCAAAAACTTGAAATCTGATTCAAGCTACTTCTGTCATAAGGAGCTAATTAGAATTACTCTTTCCAACAAAAAATAAACCAATGAAAACACTAAACCTATGCCTACTTTCGCTCTTCGCGATCGTACACTTACACGCACAAACGGAAGCAATTCCTACCTCCTTCATCGCTGGCGGAAACCTAAGTTTTTCCACTACAAAGCAAACAACAATCAGCTTTTTAGATATTCGCTTTGGACAAAATATTGTTAACGATTTCAATGATAGAACAACGAACTTTTCCATCAACCCTTACTTCGGAAAAGAAATTAGCACGCATTGGATACTAGGCTTAAACTTAAATTATCAACTTTCTAGATTCAGCGGAAAAGAGGCTTTTATTAGTACCCCAACAATTGTAGATATTAAACGCCAAACTGATTTAATCGGTGGAGGAATATTTGCGCGGTATACCATTAATCCTCAACATGATTTCAGCTTTTTTATCCAACCGGAATTGCAGTATAATACATTCATTGAAAAAGAATTTCGAGATGAGGTGGAAGCCGAAAAAGCAACGACAAACTTCTTCGACCTCAGTGCAAGATTAGGAGCCTCGTATGAAATCAATCGTACCTTTCGCCTTACGTTATATACCGGAGGAGTATCTTATCGGAATGGAACTACAAACTTCGAAGGCGAAAAATATAACTTTGATACGTTTAACGCGAGTTTTAACTTTAGCAATTGGCGAATTGGTTTTGAATGTAAGTTTTAAACAACTTTTTATCTAAAAAATAAACTACACTAGACTTTATTCGCCTTTTTGAGGTGTTGCTATCCGTTGAATTAAAATGTAACTCGCCCCCGCTTCATCTTTTTTGTTCAATAATTCATACGCTTGTGTATTCATCATCTCAACAAACTTTCCAAAATCAACGCGTTTTCCCGTTTTGTCTTTGATGATGCTATTGGGATTAACTTGTATCTCTTCTTCCTCGATATTTTCAGATATTTCTCCCCCTACATCAAGTTGAGTATCTGGGTTCGCTACTCGTCGCAAACCACTTTCAATCGCCTGAGTCAACTTGGCTTCGATCTCATAATTAACACCTGAAAATACCGCTTCTACTTTCCCCAAACGGTTAATCACTACGTGCGTAGGATAACCCAAAACGTTAAAACTATGGGCAAAATCGCGCGCTGCGGGAAGAATCTGATATTCAAAATTTTGTTTTTGTAGAAATTGCTTTAACGCAACTTTACCATCTAATGCAGCAGCTAAAAAGACAACCTCTCCCGTAGAATATTTGTCTACCACTTTATTGAGTTTTGGAATTTCCTCAATGCACGGCGGACAAGCTATAAACCAAAATTTTAGCACAACTACTTTCCCTTGTAAATCATTGGAATGATAATAGTTTCCCGCCAAATCGGTTACTTCAAATATCGGTGGCGCCCGATCAATTAATTCTGCCGGATTAGCAAATTCATTGGATTTCGTCGTCGCGGGTGCTAAGGCTGATTTTATAATTTTCAAGCTTTTTAAAGTCCCATCTTCTAAAGTAGGCTCGATGACATAGCCCGTGCCCGACGTTAACTCAATGAAGGTTTCGAAAGAAATCACATTACCATTTTCATCCTCAAAAATCGTCTTGGAAGTAATCGGTAATTCTTCCATCGTTTCTTGTCCCCAAACCACCGAACAGCTAAGGCTATACAAAAAGAGAAAAACTAAGGTCAATCGCATAATTCAAAATTATAAAGAGTTGAAATAAACCGGATTAGGTCTCCAAGTGATTATCAGCCCCATTTTGAGCCAATATCCAAGCTACTTGTTGCCCGTAAAGACTTACAAACTACAAAATACTTGCTAAACGAGGAATCGACTAAATTATTTTAGCCAATTTACACACAAAACTATATCTTTGCAGAAAGAAAACCAAAATTGTTTTGTGGGCAATAAGTGAGTTCATTTTTTAGGCGTGAACGATCCAAAAATCCAAATATCATTCAAATTATTATAAGCAAGTACCTAAATATCTTGATTAAAATATTTAGCCAACTACTTTGGTAAATTTATTCTAATGGCAACACCGAGAACAGTAGCATTTCATACCCTAGGTTGTAAACTGAATTACGCGGAAACTTCTTCCATCGAAAGAATGTTCGCAGCTAAAGGATTTACGAGCGTTAACTTTGATGAAGGTGCAAATATTTATGTGATTAATACTTGCTCCGTAACCGATTTTGCCGATAAAAAATGTCGTCAGTTTGTTCGACGGGCACTCAAAGCTTCTCCCGATGCCTTTGTTGTCGTCATCGGTTGCTATGCACAGCTCAAACCTGACGAAATTGCCGAAATTCCCGGTGTAGATCTAGTACTTGGTGCTTCCGAAAAATTTCGCGTCTTAGATTATATTGATGATCTTTCCAAAGCCCCCGGAAAAGGAATGATTAACGTGAAAGAAGTACAAACGGCCAATAGTTTCACAGATGCCTTTTCTTTTGGCGATCGTACCCGTTCTTTCCTCAAGGTGCAAGATGGTTGTAATTATAAGTGTTCCTTTTGCACCATTCCGCTGGCAAGAGGAAGTAGTAGAAGTGATACGGTCGAAAGCGTTGTCGCCAATGCAGAAAAAATCGCCGGAATGGGCGTCAAAGAAATTGTACTTACGGGCGTTAACCTCGGTGACTTTGGCAATGGCACCGAAGTAATTGAAGGGGCAAAAGTTAAAAAAGAAGCAATGTTCATTGACTTGATCAAAGCACTCGATCAAGTAGAAGGTATTGAACGTTTTCGCATTTCTTCCATCGAACCAAACCTTTGTACCAACGAAGTTATTGATTTTGTCGCCGCTGCTGATCGCTTTGTTCCTCATTTTCACATCCCACTCCAATCTGGTAACGATAAACAACTTAAGGCAATGCGACGCCGCTACCAACGAAGTTTGTACCAAGATCGTGTAGATTATATTCGTCGCAAAATGCCGCATGCTTGCATTGGCGTTGACGTTATCGTCGGTTTTCCCGGAGAGACCGACGAAGATTTTTTAGAAAGTTATCGCTTTATTGAGCAACTCGACGTAAGCTATTTACACGTTTTTACCTACTCTGAAAGAGCTAATACCGATGCGGCTAACATGGAAGCGCCCGTAGATATGGCTACGCGTAAAAAACGCAACGAAATGTTACGCGCACTTTCTGAGCAAAAACGCAGGTCTTTTTATAAGATTTTTCTAGGTCGCAGACGTTCCGTTTTATTTGAAGCGCACAAAGACAAAAACTTGATGTCTGGTTTTACCGATAATTACATCAAGATCGAAACAGGTTTCGATGCCGATATGATTAATAAAATCTCCGTGGTCCAATTGATGAACATCAACGATTCGGGGAATGTCGAAGCCATCGTACTTGATATTCCTGAAACGGTTTTTGATCATGTGTAGCTAAAAAAGCATTCATTCCATACATCCAAAATCTTTTTTACTTAGCTAAGTACCATTATCTTTTGACGCAGTAAGCACTCTCCTCATTGATGCTGTCATTTATTTACCAAAAACAGCGCTCAAACTGCTGAGGCTTACGCCAAAATTAGATCAAGGAACTTCCACAATAGAACTTCTCAACTAATAACTGAGCTAAGGTTTCCTTTTGTTTCAGCTTTTTTTTACTTTGAAGTTGTTTTAAATAGCTTTTACGATAAGTAACGCTCGTTGATTCCCCCTTTCGGGTCTACAACGAATAAAATTGACAAAGGATGGATGATTTTTTTAGCCCCGAAGATTTACATTGGTTACTGAGAACTTTTCTTTATTTAGCCTGTGGCCTCTCCCTTTTTCTTTTTGGCAAAATCCTTTTTGGTCAAATACATCGCAAGATCAATATTAGTGACGAATTGGTGCAAAAAGATAATGTCGCCTTCTCTATTGCCTACGTTGGCTACTTTATCGGAGTCCTCCTCGCCGTAGGTGGTACCATCGTTGGCACTTCTTATGGCCTGACAACCGACATGATAAACATCGCCGTTTTTGGTGTTTTAACCATTTGTTTGTTAAATGCTTCTTCTTGGGTCAATGATAAATTTATTTTACATCAATTCAGCGTTGCTAAAGAAATCATCGAAGACCGCAATGCGGGAACGGGAGTCATCGAAGCGGCCAATTACATCGCTTCTGGACTAGTAATCTACGGCGCCGTTTCTGGTCAATCTCCCGATTTTTTTCCCGATAGCGATTATGGTGTTTTTCTCTCTGGAATCCTCAGTGTCATTATCTTTTGGTTCATCGGACAAGTTTTAATGCTGCTTACGACCAAAATCTATAGCTTAATTTTACCCTACGATGTTCACTACGAAATAGAACGCGATAACGTTGCGGCCGGAATTGGTTTTGCGGGCGCAATGATTGCCTTAGCCATTTTAATTAGCTACGGCATCACAGGTGATTTTGAAGGCTGGGGAAGCACCATTGCCGAGATTGCCATCGACGTTACTCTTGGTATCGTAATGTTGCCGCTAATGCGTTGGATTGCAGATGAAGTGTTACTTCCCGGAGAAAAACTAACCGACGAAATCATCAATCAACAAGTACCTAATATCGGAGCAGCCTTCGTAGAAGCTTTTGCTTACATCGGTAGTGCGATACTGATTGTTTGGTGTATGTAGCAACAAACCGAGAAGCATCGTATGTTCCTAGCCAGCGGGATTGATACATTTCTGCTGTGCTTAAATACTCAAAAATCGAATTATAAAAATGATGAGAAAAACAATTCTTTTGCTCAACAGTTACTTGCTGTTGCTTCCTTGCCTACTTGCACAGTCAAACCTCTCCGGCGTCATTAATCAGTACCAAGCAGTACTCAATATTGATACTTGTCAAAGTGAAATCGTTGTAACCGACGCCACCAATTTTCAACTGGGAATGAAAGTACTCTTGATTCAAATGCAAGGGGCGAGTATTAACGAATCCAATACCGCTAGTTTTGGCAGTATTCTCCAGCTCAATACCGCTGGAAATTTTGAAAAAGGAGAAATTACAAATATTATAGGCAACAGTATTTTCTTAAAACATCAACTCGTTCATCAATATAACCCTAGTGGTGCAGTACAACTTATCAGCATTCCTGAGTATGAAAATGCCGTTGTCACCAATCTCTTAACCGCACAGGCTTGGGATGGAAGTACGGGCGGGGTGCTTGTTTTTACCGTCGATGAAACACTAACGTTAAATGCGCCCATTTCTACTACGAGCAAAGGATTTCGAGGTGGCGAAATCAATAGTGTAAGTCCTAACAACTGTAGCTGGCTGTTCGACCCTTCTGGCTATTTTTATGAAATTGATGATTGGCGCGGTGCTAAGAAAGGAGAAGGTATTGCTGCTTTTCTTACGGATAAAGAAGCTGGTCGAGGCGCACAAGCAAATGGCGGTGGCGGTGGGAATGATCACAATGCTGGTGGCGGCGGTGGCGCTAATACCCAAGCAGGAGGAAAAGGAGGTAGAAATAATGAGCCTTCTAATTTTGGCTGTCGAGGCCTCAATCCTGGGGTCGGCGGAAAACCAATTCCTGTTACCACACACACTCTATTTTTGGGCGGTGGCGGCGGTGCTGGACATACCAATAATAACTTAGGATCAAATGGTGGAAATGGTGGTGGTATCATTATTATTGAAGCTAATACTATTCAAGCTAATAATTTTGAACTTTCCGCCAACGGAGCAGATGTTAGTCAAGAAGCACTTGGTGACGGTGCAGGTGGTGGTGGTGCAGGTGGTAGTATTTTACTCATCGCAAATAGTATTGAAGCGCTGAATATTAGTGCTCGTGGGGGTAATGGTGGAACCGTCAATAATACTGGAAACGCTCGGTGTATGGGACCTGGTGGCGGTGGTAGTGGTGGTCGATTGTTAGCTGATGTGAATATTTTAAACACTAGCCAAATTGATCTTTCTGGCGGACTTCCAGGTTTGTCTATTAATTCGACCGCTTGTAATGATGGAAATAATAGTGCCGAAGCAGGCAGTGCAGGAAGTGCACCCAATCTACCCAATATTGCCACCGGCACAATCGAACTCACACCTACTCAAATTATTAATCAAGCGGATAAGCTTACGGCTTGCGTTGGAGATACGGTTGTAGTTACGATAGAAGCGATCGGTAATAACTTAAGCTACCAATGGCAAATTGAAAATATGGGCGTTTTTGAAGACTTGGTAGAAAGTGCCGTTTATTTTAATGTAAATACAGCAACGCTAACTATCGCAGATTTATCAACTACTCAAAATGGCATCAACCTCCGTTGTATCTTATCCAATAATTGTAGTACGCCGCTCTCTTCTAATCCGATCAACTTGAATATTGTTGATATACCTATTGCCAATTTCGGCGTAGTAACCAATGACGAATTAGCTCAGTTTGATAATCAGTCGACGAACGCCACAGGTTATAGTTGGGACTTTGGTGATAATTCTAATCTCATTTCCATTGAAAACCCTACGCATATCTACACCCAAAATGGAAATTATGAAGTGCAACTCATTGCTAGTAATGAATGTGGTGCAGATACGATTCGTAATTTTGTGGAGATCCTAATTGTAAGTACTAAAAATAATTTTAGCCAGCGTGGATTTAGGCTTTACCCAAACCCGACCAGCGATTTTTTAATACTCACTTGGGAAGATTCGTTTGAAGAAAAATTTGAAGTGCGATTAATCAACGCCAACGGAAAAGTAATTTACCAAAAAAGTATTTCTGCGATTGATCAGCAGCAACAATTTCGCTTTGTGCTAAAAGATTTTCCCACCGGCGTTTATAGTTTACAACTCATCACCACGGAAGGAATTGCAACGCAACAATTTATTAAACATTAAAATAATGGCACTTTGTTACATCAGCGCGGATAAACTCGAACTTTATCCGCGCTGATGTTTTCTACTTCTCCTACTTAGCGCTGCAAGGTAATATCCCCTTTGTAAATTTCTACACTACCATCTATAAATAATATTTCCGCATAGTAAGCCAATACACCCGGATTCATTTGTTCATTTTTAAAAAATCCATCCCAACCTTGAGTTTCTACGTTCGGCTGAATGCGTTGCGCTTCAAAAACTTGTTCCCCCCAACGAGAAAAAACACGCAATACTTTGACTTCTTCAACTTGCGTTCCATTCGCAAAAACAGCAAAAAAATCGTTTACACCATCTCCATTAGGACTAAAAGTATTTGGAATATAAACTGCTTTGGTTTGATCAACATAAACCGTAATCTCTGCGGATAAGATACAACCGTTGTTCGAAATAACCGTCACTGCATAATTAGTCGTACGCAGTGGACGAGCCGTTGGATTCAAACAATCTGTACAATCTAAAGTATTAGTTGACGTCCAAAAAATAGTATCCGTTTCATTTCCCAATAAATTTGTTTGAGTGGGTAACTCATAAGATGCTCCCAAGGCAATCTGCACACTCCTTGGCAAGTCAATAACTAATTCTGGGACAGAAGCGACCGTCACCATTTCACTATATTCACAAGCTACAGCATCGGTAATCTTAATGGTATAGTTTCCAGGAGCTACGGCGTTGAAGGCGGGAGAATTTCCAAAAGCATTATTATTAATAGCGTACTGATAAGGTGGCGTTCCTCCTATAACACCTTCTACAATAATACTTCCTTGCTCACCGAAGCAAAGCGGATCATTTACTTGAATGACCGCATCATTAATAACGTCTTCGCTTACCGTTACTTCAAGCAATTCTGTCGAAGAACATCCATTATTCGTATTCAAGATCGTTAAGGTATATATTCCAGCCGAAGTAATTTCTGGCAGTAAACTCGTACTTCCATTCGCAATAGCACCGTCTGTAGTTGTCCAATTATAATTAAACGCAGTCCCCGTGGTTGAGTTTGTTGCATCTAGCACTAAGCTCGTAGTCGTACAGTCAAACTCATCTGGTACTGCGATATCTATTACTGGAACGGTAATATCTTCCGTTACCATTACGGTCGCCGAATTAATACATCCGTTTAATGTATTGGTAATCGTCAACGTAAAAACACCTGCTTGATTAATGGTTGGCGTTAAGGTATTTCCGCCGATAATCATTCCTGGTCCGGTCCAACTAATTTCAAATTCGTTGCCCGCAGAGGATCCTGTTGCATCCAATTGAGTAGTCGTTACCAAACAGTTTAGTATTTCCGCCTCATCAATGGATACAATTGGTAAGGCTTCATCTTGGGTAATTGTTACCGTTGTAGAAGCGGTACAACCATTGCTATCATCAGTAACCGTCAGCATCAAAACGCCTGACGATAAAACCTCAGGACTTTCTACGCTGGAAATAAAAATATTGTTCAAACGCCATTCATAACTAAGACTACCAATGCCTTGCGAACTACTTCCAGTGACGATGATGCTATTTTGTGCACAAGATAAATTAAGATCCGTCAAACTGATAATTGCAGGTGTTGGAGCTATTGTATTTCCTACGACCAAAACAGTCTCCGAAGCCGTACATCCGTTTGCTAAATCGGTAACGATTACTTGATAAGTCCCCGGGGTTGCAACACTGATGATCGCTTCGTTTCCAATAGCAGTATTTGTGGGGTCAAACCACTCATAAGTCAACATTCCTCCTCCCTGTGAAGCAGCTGCATTCAAGTCAACTTGAGTTGTCGTACAAGTTAATGCACTACTGACCGTTGCCATAGCGAGAGGCGGATTCAATTCCTCCGTCACTAGTACAACTGAACTTGCAGTACAAGCATTTTCCGTATTCGTAACGATTAAAGTATAGCTACCGGCGTTAGATACTTCGTGACTAATACTATTACTAATCATCATTCCACTCGCGTCTTGCCACTCATATTGATATGTTATTCCTTGACTAGATGCCGTTCCATCTAAAAGATAATTTGTAACTAAACAAGTAAGCGTGCCAGCTGCACCAGCTGCTGCAATTGGACTATTTACATCTTCTAATACAGCAACAGAAGTACTCAAATTACAACCGTTAGTGACATCTTCAACGGTAAGCGTATACGTATCTGCTTCATTTACTAAAACATTAGCTGTAGTGCCAATAACTTGTCCTGCCATATTTTGCCATTGATAAGTAAGCATACCTTGCCCTGTTGAATTATCTCCAACCAATAGCACTGAATTTACGCCACAAGTCAATATATCTGGTGCTAAAATAATTGGCGTTGGTGTATCTACAGATTGCAGCACTTCTACCGTTGCAGTATCCGCACAGCCTGTATTAGTATTGCTTACTACGAACTGATAAACGCCTGTTTCTGTCACATCAATCATCATCGAACTACCAAGAGAGCCCCCCGTTGGTGACCACCATTCGTAAGCAATGTTATTCGCTACAGAAGAATTGCTGCCATCTAGCGTAACGCTAGGTACATTACAACTAATTGTAGCATTCATCCCTGCGTCGGCAGTAGGCCTTGTAATATCTTCTTGTACCACAAAACTAGTCGTCGCGCTACAAGCATTGGTAATATCCGTCACAACTAACTGATAAATTCCTGCACTATTGGTGATCAGCGTATCAAGGTTTGAAATAAAACTTCCACCCTCATCTAACCATTCGTAGCTCAAGGTTCCGATCCCCGTAGAATTGGTAGCATCCAAAACAACAGTTGTATCTAAGCAAGTCAAGATTCCTGATGCAGTAATTTCGGCCGAAGGCAAAGCTGCATCTTGAATCACTTCCACAAAAGCCGTATCCGCACAACCGTTATTTATATCCGTAACAATTAAGTAAAAAGTATCCGCTACATTCACAAGCTGTGTAATTTCTGTTCCTAATAAGGTATTCGAAGCAGTAATCCATTGATAACTAATTGAAGGACTACTTGAAGAATTACTACCATCCAACGTAAGTGAGGTCAAATTGCACGTAAGGGTTGCATTGGCACCAGCGTCCGCTTGTACCGTTGTACTGTTATCATCTACAACTACTATTTGTGTAGTCTCACAACCATTTTCTGAATTGATTACCGTCAAAAAATAATTTCCCGCTAACGAAACAGCATAAGTAAGATCATTCGATAAAAAATCACCAGCGGCATTTTCCCATTCGTAAAAAATCATTGTCCCGGTACTACTACCTGTTCCGTCTAAAGTAACGGCAAGGTTGCTACAGTTTAGCGTTCCTCCCGAAGCAATTGCGATTGGGGAATCAATATTTTGAGTAATTACAAAGGAAGCTTCTGCAACACAGCCTGTATTGTTATCCGTAACGGAAAGCGTGTACGTTGCGGGAGTAGTTACCGTTATTGCTGTTGTTGTCCCTAAATTATTTGTACCATCCGTCCAAGCATAACTAAACTCAGATCCCGTACTTGAGTTCCCCGTGGTTAAAATTAAACTTTCATTATTACAATCTAATTGATCAATTGCGGCAGCAATATCTGCTGTTGGGAGATCTGCATTTTGAGTAACAACAATGGAAGCAGCATTAAAACACATCGTTGTTTGATTCGTCACGACCAAAGTATACGTTCCCGCTTGATCAATCGTAATTATTGCACCTTGACCTATTGAAACGTTATTTACATCGAACCACTCGTAAGAGAAATTAGTACCCGTGCTAGAATTACTACCGTTTAAAGTAGCTTGATTAGCTTCACACGTTAATGGATTAACGGGGGCAATGACGACCGAAGGTAAGCTTGTATCTTCTAATACTACAACATCCGTAGCCGCAGAACAACCATTCTGTCCATCCAAAACAATAAGCGTATAAGTCCCCGGATTAGTTACGCTTAAATCCAAATCCCCACCTAGAACGATATCTTGATCGTCAACCCATTGGTAGCTGATATTAGTTCCCGTACTTGAACCATTTCCACTTAAGGATACCATCATATTTTGACAAGTAAGGGTACCATCCGAATTTGCAATGGCGACAGGAACATCCGCATCTTGCGTTACCGTCACTGCTGCACTTGCAGAACAACCATTAGTTTGATTCGTAACGACTAAAGTATAAACACCTGCCGAAAACACCTCAATGGAAATGCCACTACCAATATTAGTACTACTAGCATTAAACCAATTATAATTAGCATTACCAACTGGAATAGAATTACTACCATCCAAAGTAATCGCGGCAGCCGTACACGATAGAACTCCTCCATTGCCTGCATCAGCAATAGGTGGCGCTATATCTTCCGTGACTGTTACCACATCCATGGCCGAGCAATTCGTTAAAGTATTCGTGACGATCAAAGTATAAGTACCAGGATTCGATACGGTGAGTAAAGCTTCATTGCCAACCAAAATTGAATTTATATCTTGCCATTCGTAGCTAATATCTGAACCGTTTGAAGAGTTCGTTCCATCTAGTACCAACTGTGATATCGTGCAATTTAATATTCCATCTTGACCAGCATTTGCAAGCGGAACGAGCGTATTCCCAGTGACGACTACGATATCCGTAGCGGTACAATTCGTCAGGGTATTCGTCACAACTAAAGTATAGGTACCAGCACTATTCGCAACGTACGTCGCACCAGTTCCAACTTGTACTCCCGAAGCGTTTTCCCAGACTAATTCATAATCACTTCCCGTATCGGAACCATTACCATCCAACGTAACTACTGGATTAGTACAATCAATTATTTGATCTGCGCCAGCAGCAGCAGTTGGTAAAACTGTATCACCAGTAACAACAACTTCATCCGCAGCACTACAACCGGTTAAAGTATTCGTCACAACTAAAGTATAGGTGCCCGCGCTATTCGCAACATATGTCGCACCAGTTCCAACTTGTACACCTGAAACGTTTTCCCAGACTAATTCATAATCACTTCCCGTATCGGAACCATTACCATCCAGCGTAACCACTGGGTTATTACAATTAATTGCTTGGTCTACACCAGCATCAGCCGTAGGTAAAGTAGTACTACCCATAACTACAACTTCGTCCGTAGCACTGCAGCCCGTTAAAGTATTCGTTACAATTAAAGTATAGGTGCCCGCACTATTCGCAACATATGTCATTCCAGTACCAACCTGCACACCCAAAGCATCTGCCCATACTAAGTCGTAATCATTTCCTGTATCTGAACTACTTCCATTTAGAGTAACTGTTGGGGTATTACAATCAATCACTTGATCTGTACCAGCATCAACTATTGGCAAAACGGTACTGCCCGTAACGGACGCAGAATCTACCGCACTACAACCCGTTAATGTATTCGTTACAATTAAAGTATAGGTGCCAGCACTATTCGCAACGTATGTCGCACCAGTTCCAACTTGCACACCCAAAGCATCTGCC